>LUZV01000207.1 GCA_001603765.1 Anaerolineales bacterium Chloro_02
GTGTATAAGAGACAGCTTTACAGGCGCTCAGCATCATTGCCGCCACCAGTAGAAACAAAACAACCTTAGAATATTTTTTCATAAAATCCTTTCATCCACGCCTTATTTGGCAGTGGCGCTTATTTGTTATTTTCCAGTGCGTTCAGGATGAGTTGAAACAATTCTTCCTGGACGGTATCAATCCCCTGAGCCGCGTCCACGATCCGCCAACGCTCAGGCTCAGCTCTTGCTAATTCATGGTAGCCTTCGCGCACGCGTTCGTGAAACGCTACTTCGTAAGCATCCAGGCGGTTCCATTCGTCTTCAACTTTTTTCCGCCTCAGACCGGTTTTTACGTCCAGATCCATCAAGATCGTCAGGTCTGGTTTAAGATGATCGGTCGCGAAATTTAACATCTGCCGCAATTGATCAAGGTCCAAACCATGACCATAACCCTGATAGGCAATGGTCGAATCGCCGTAGCGGTCACAAAGAACGATTTTACCATCCCGCAGAGCCGGCTTGATCACTTGTTCAACCAGCTGAGCTCGCGCTGCCAGGAAAAGCAATATTTCCGTGCGCGGGTGAAGCTCTTTGTTTTCCAGGCTCATTAACACCTGTCGGATTTGGTCCCCGATCGGTGTGCCGCCTGGTTCACGCGTTGAAACCACAGGATACCCAAGCGCCAGGAGCCGCTTGGTCAACTGCCTGAGCTGCGTGCTCTTCCCACTGCCTTCCGGACCTTCGAGAGTTATAAACATCTGCTAATCCCGGAAAATTCGCACGAAGCGATTGGGGTCCTTTCCGAAAGATTCTGAAACCAGGTGAGCCTGTCGGGCAACCTCATGCTGCTGACGGCGCACTGCCGCGGGCGCGGGCTGCAGGTCAACATATTTCTGACCTTCCCGTAGACCCGCGATGGCCTGGAGCGCTTGTTCAACCCCTTCTGTGGATGCGCCTGCCATAGGAAGTGTAACCTGACCAGGGAAGGAATTTGCCAGGAACTGCTCAATCTGTCCGATTGATGTGGACTTAACCACAAAAATTGGGATGCCGCGCTCCTCCGCTTCAACAATTGGCTGGAGCCTGTCGCGGTAATACCGCCGTTGCGTCACGAGCAGATCCGCGTCCTTTAGGTCTTTAACCACAATCGCGGGAACACCGAGCTCCCTTACGGATTGGATCAGGCGACTGCGAGGCACGCCAACCGGATAAATGCGCTTTTCACCAGTCATCCCTGCCAGGCTGACCCCTTCAGCCCCCTCAAACAGATCGCTGACCGAATTGACGCGCTGAGTAGATTGATGGATTTGCGGGGAAGACTGCCCTAAATTGCGCTGGAAAGGTGAGGTCTCCATGCCGTTGCCTCGCCGCAGTGATTGGGAGACCGTGGGCATGTTGGGCTTGGTTTTGGTAACAATGTGCACCTTGCCGTACTCATCGCGAAATCGCTCTTCAGGCAGCATTGGATAGCCGCGCAGAATCGCGTCCACAGAGCTGGCAACGTCGCGGTGCACCGCCACTCTGCCCCGGTCGATAATTTCAACCATAACCGTAAAGGTTGGCGGAGAGCGCCTTTCGAGCACGGTTTTTTGCGTTCCGCGCCGGCGGGCTTCTTCATCCGAAAGGGTTACCGACTCTATTCCGCCAACGAGGTCGGAAAGAGTGGGGTTGAGCAGCAAGTTCTCGAGCCCGTTGCCGTGCGCCGTGCCAATCAGCTGCACACCGCGCTCCGCGATCGTGCGGGCGGCAAGCGCTTCGAGCTCGCGCCCGATTTCATCAATCACAATCACCTCTGGATTGTGGTTTTCAACCGCCTCAATCATGACCTCGTGCTGCAGCGAAGGTTTAGGCACCTGCATCCGGCGCGCCTGACCAACAGCAGGGTGGGGCACATCGCCGTCCCCGCCGATTTCGTTCGAGGTGTCCACAATGACAACACGGTGTTTCTGCGCCAGGATGCGCGCAGCCTCACGCAGCATAGTCGTTTTACCCACGCCGGGTTTGCCGAGAATCAGCACACTCTGCCCCGATTCAACCAAATCCTCAATGATCTCGATTGTGCCATAAACCGCGCGCCCCACCCGACAGGTGAGCCCAACCACTTTACCGCGGCGGTTGCGTATAGCCGAAATTCGGTGCAGTGTGCGCTCCATCCCCGCCCGGTTGTCCGCGTCAAAATCGCTGATTCGGTCCGTCACATATTTCAGGTCTTCCTGAGTGACAGGTCTTTCGAGCAGTTCAACTTCGCCGGTCGTGAAGCGCGCGCTCGGGTTGCGCCCAAGGTCCAGAATGACTTCCAGCAGGGAATCAAAATTATCCTTTGATTGGACGGCATGGGCAACTTCCAGAGGGAAGACTGCCAGCATCGCCTCCAGATCATCCGTAATACGTTGGGTTGTTGTCATAAAATCTCTAAATCACACTCCATTATTGAGCTGATTCTATCTCATTTTCCTTCAAATATCTTTATGCTGGTATAGGCGAAGTATACAAGTTTCATTAATATAGTTCCGATACCACATCTCAGTGGTCTGCCAAGCGGACGCGCTTATTTGTGCAGCTATGGTTCTTTCCACCGCTTTTAAGTTGGTTCTTAATTTCAGTGTCATTTAATTTCAGACGAATATTAGGATATCATTTAGAATGAAGATGAAGCTGTCCTGAGAACTGCAATCAAGCTGATTCCTCAAACGGTTTTACGAGAAGCTTATGCCAAACATTTTAATTGTCGAAGATGAAAAAAACCTCAATAAAATCCTGACGGATTATCTGGCACACTACGGTTTCACACCCATTTCCGCCCAATCAGGG
>LUZV01000208.1 GCA_001603765.1 Anaerolineales bacterium Chloro_02
ATTCAGGCTCAGATCGTTGAGTTAGTCATCCGCCTGCGAGAAGAATTAGGCATGGCGATTGTTTGGATCACCCACGACCTGGGTGTGGTCGCAAGCATCGCGCACCGGGTGAACGTCATGTATGGCGGTTTCATCATTGAAGAATCACCCATCCGAGACCTCTACAAAAATCCTTCCCACCCGTACACGATCGGCTTGCTCGGGAGTCTTCCTCAAATCCACGAGCAGGACCATCAGCGGCTCTATTCGATTGAAGGTATGCCGCCAATGCTTTATCAGAAGCCGCATAGCTGTCCATTCGCGCCGCGATGTCGTTGGGCTGTGGAGCATTGCTGGAAAGAAAATCCACCACTAATGCCTGTGGGCGAAAACCACCGCGCAGCTTGCTGGGTCGACACCACCACCGGGAGAGAGCGCTAATGACTGATAGCAATCATGTGTTGATAAAAGTTGAAGATTTGAAGATGCATTTTCCCATCTTGCGGGGAGTGATACAGCGGCAAGTGGGGGCTGTTCGGGCTGTTGACGGTGTAAGCTTCGAGATTCATCGCGGTGAAACGTTAGGGTTGGTGGGAGAATCCGGCTGTGGGAAGTCAACCACCGGCCGCACGATCCTTCAGCTGTATAAGCCGACAGCTGGTAAAGTCTTTTATGAGGACACTGAGCTCACCAGTTTGCGCCCTGAACCCATGCGCCTGATGCGCAAAAATATCCAGATGATTTTCCAGGACCCTTATGCCAGCCTGAACCCGCGCATGACCATTCGGGATATTATTGCCGAACCGCTTGTGGCGTTTGGCTCAGCCAGCGGCAAGGAAATTGATGACCGTGTTCGTCAATTGATGGGATTGGTGAAGCTTGACCCGGACTTTATGCTGCGCTACCCTCACGAATTTTCGGGCGGTCAGCGCCAGCGCATTGGTATCGCGCGAGCGATGGCAAATAACCCCACTTTTGTCGTTTGCGATGAACCAATTTCGGCTTTGGATGTGTCGATTCAAGCGCAGGTTATCAACTTGTTTGAAGACCTTCAGAAGGAATTGGATCTGACCTACTTGTTCATCGCGCATGACCTCTCGATGGTGCGTCATATTAGCGACCGGGTAGCGGTGATGTATCTCGGCATCATCGTCGAGTTGGCGGACCGAAACGAAATTTACGCCAACCCGGTTCATCCTTATACCAAAGCGTTACTTTCTGCTATTCCTGTTGCGGATCCGGTTTATTACGAGACCCGCAAGCGTATTGTCATGGAAGGCGATGTGCCTTCACCTGCCAATCCACCTTCTGGCTGTCGTTTTAGAACGCGCTGCCCAATCGCGGAGGATTTCTGCGGGCAGTCGCGACCTAAGTTTGAGGAGATCGCGCCGGGGCATTTTGTGGAATGCTTCAAGTGGGATCATCCGGATAATAAAAGGAGGTAACCCGATCAAAAACGGATTATATCTAACGTCGAATTTTGTCAATAAAAAAACCAAAAAATTCTCTCAAGGAGGAGAAAATCTGTCTCTTATACACATCTGACGC
>LUZV01000209.1 GCA_001603765.1 Anaerolineales bacterium Chloro_02
AGGCTGATGCGCCGGCGCGCATGCTCCCAGAAGGAGGGCGGTGATGATTAAGCTAAGTACGATTCGGTTTGTTTTCATTCTAACTCCTCTGCGACTTGTTTTCGCTGTCAAATAGACGTTAATCTTTAAGTGTTTGTTCCACGGCTTGCCTATGGCTGCATTACCGCGCCCATAAACAGGATCGCGCTGGTGGCTGTATCGCGAATCTGGTAAATAAATGGATGATCAATGGTCAGTTTCAGCGGCTCGCCGCCCGGAGCCATTTTCGGACGCACCACAGCGATCGATGCCGCGGCAGCCTCAGTGCCTTTTTCATTGACCTCGATGAAGGCTTTTTGGGCAACCGTGCTGACGTAAAGGGACTGGTCACCGCTGATTCCAGAGAAATCAGCCGCGTTCGTAAAGGCGAGCCTCATCCCGCTGGCTTGAAGCGCGGGGATTAAATCCATCGTTGGGGATTCAACACGGAATTTGGGCAGACTCAGCGCCGTGTAAACAGGTTCCATCTCAGTAAAGGCTTTGTGGGACGCCATGAAGCGCGTGAGATCCTCCGGACGAGACCAAGCTTCCGGATTTGGCATCAGGATTTCCATCACCATCGAACCGCCTTCGTACGGCAGCCGCACGGCGACCCCCTCAGCTGTGGAGCTAACATAAAGCGTTTCATTTAAATGCATCATTGGAACGCTGATCTCTTTTCCGTCAAGCGGCATGAAAGGCGCCTCAGCCGTGGCGTGCTCATTGAAGGGGAACTTCCAGGCAGCTTTGAAAAAGACCGCGTTGGTAAGCGCCAGGGCAGTATCGCCGCTGAACATGGAAGGGTCAGCCAGATTGGTAATCTTTTTCGCGGTTTGCTCGGCAATCCATGCGTTTATGGTGTCTGCGGCGGCCACCGCGTTGGTAAAGTCGAGCGTGTTTAACCCGGAACCGTAGTTTTGAGAAAGGGTATCCAGAAAAGCCTGCTGATAAGCGCGGTCGGGCGCGGCCCAAAGGACATTTGCCATTTTCAGTTCAAAGCCATCATCCCCAGCGCTGCCATCGGATTGACGCAATTGTTGGTTGAGAGCGTTCATCAGGCGGTGCACCGCGGCAGTATCTTCCGGCAAGCGCATCGCCGCTGCCATTTCTTCGGCGGTCTGCCCCGCGGCGCCAGCGTACAACATGCCGAGCGCCTGATAGAGGCTGAAAGGCGAAATCACCAGGTTTTGTTTATCCTGAGCCTGCGAGGCGAACATTGACCAGGCAAAATCATTATAGGATGCCGTAAACTGCTGAAGTTCCGCGTCCGTAAACCGCGGCGCGGCTTCAAATGCCAATTTTCCGTTCAGGCTCTCTGACTTTTCCCTGGGGGCGGGGCTAACCGCGCAGCTGGCGATGAGAGAAGCGCATATCGCGACAATAATTATCCTCAAAAACATCTTTCCTCCTGAATGCTAATGGTACTTGATGGACGCCATTGGAACGATGAAGGTTCCATTTGTGCGGTTAATCAAGTCTGCCAACCGTGTGGTTGGCAGACTCTTTGCGGAAGTGTTATCGCTGATAGAGGTTCAGCGATTTTACCAGGTTAGAAGATCGCTTTCAGGCGATAGAAAGCCAGCGCCATGTACTCCCAGATCACCTGCGCCGATTGGTTGAGCGCCTGGGTTGTGGGCATGAGTTTGTTGATCACATCTTGCCAATGCCAGGCATTAAGGGCCTCCCAATCGCGCAGCGTGACGCGGTAATCCGTCGGGGCAGGGATGACTTCGAGCCCGAGCTGGCTAAAGATAAAGTTCGCGCGGTCCATCTGTAGGGCAGAGGTAACCAACAAAACGCGGTGAATATTTTGGGCAAGAAGAACTGGCGCTGTAAGCGCCGCATCAGTAATCATGTTTGAAGAACGATCCTGCACCAAAATGGCTTCAGAAGGCACGCCAAGCTCGAGTAGAAGTGTGCGAGCAGAGGAAGCCTGGCTGTAGCTGCCGCTCACAATGATCAGAGGCGCGGCTTGCTGTTGGTAGAGGGTGGCGGCGTAGAGCATGCGGTCAGCCTGATCCTGAACTTCCACGCGCTGACGGGGTGTGTCGGCTGGCAGAGTGCCCTGCGCGAGGACAACAATCGCGTCAGCTTTGGTGCCTGCGGCTGCAGGCATGTATCGCCATTCAACCGATCGGGCAAAAAATGTTGAAAAAATCGGATTGCCCAACACGCCCACCACAAGCAAACTGACGATAACAAACCAGATTGCTGTTTTGGGATGCTTTTTGATCAGGAAAAGGGTGATAAATAATAGAAGAGCAACAAACCCCAGCGGGTTAAGAAATTGTCTGAAAAAGCCAATGAGCACCGCGACCATAATAATCTCCTTCTAATAAACCTGATAAGATAGGTGCAAGAAACGCGCCAAGTATCGCTGCGCGTTGACAGCTTGCTATATACAGTCTTTCTTGGTGGACATAAGAAATTTGGTAAGAATGACAAATCAAGACGCGTCTCACTTCTTTACCCCATCACCGAGGCTAACTCCGTCACTGGGTGCAAATTTCTCGTCATTACGAAAGCAGTGAAGCAATCTCCCCTTTGGTTAAATAGTAGTTTGGCGCGGTCGTCACCACTCCTAAGTAATAGCGTTCCTGATTGCCAGTATACAAAAAGACCTCAATTTCCAGCCTGCTTGCCTCCTTTCCAGAAGAAGCCATATTTCCCGATAGTGTTCACTTTTTGGATACTCGAAAATCATGATGATGGCATATCCCTAAAGCATGTTTACACTGTGATTAAAAAAAGCCCCATCACATTCTCAGTCATCACGCATGACCCCACTCCCAGCGGTATAATCTTGCTATCATGGAAGAGTTAATTGTCGCGATGCATATACACACGGTCTACTCAGACGGGAGCGGGACGCACTCGGAGTTGGCCGCAGCCGGGTTGAAGGCCGGTGTGGACGTCCTCATCGCGACAGATCACAACGTCCTGGTCAACGGCGTTGAAGGCTATACCCAGGAAGGCAGGCGCAGGTTGCTGCTGCTCTGTGGCGAAGAAGTGCACGACCGCACCGCCGAGATTGCCGGTAATCATATGCTGATTATTGGGCATAATCAGGAACTCTCGCGTTTCGCGCCTAACCGCCAGCAGCTGATCGACCAGGCAAGGCAAGCAGGCGGATTAACGTTTTTGGCGCACCCCATCGACGACCCTCTTCCGGCATTCCGCGAAAAATCCTTCAATTGGACGGATTGGGACGTTAAAGGCTTCACGGGCATTGAACTTTGGAATATGATGAGCGAATTCAAAACGCGCTCGCAGACCCTGCCTAAAGCCGCTCTAAACGCGCTCTTCCCGGGGTTCATGCTGCTCAGCCCGCTTGAACAAACGCTCAAACTTTGGGACGAGCTGCTGCTGACGCGCAAACAGCCGGTGGTGGCTGTCGCCGGTGTGGACGCGCACGCAAAAACCTATCACGCTGGACCATTCAAACTTCGTGTTTATCCCTACGAGACGCTTTTCCGCGCGCTCACCACGCATATCATCACGCCTGCAAAACTGAGCGGCGAGATCAATTCGGACCGGCGAATGGTTTTGGAAGCGCTGGCTGCCGGGCACTGCTTCTGCGCCAATGATCTGGCGCACCCAACCAGAGGATTCCGTTTTACTTGTAATAATAACGACGGCACATTCTGGATGGGCGACAGCGTCCGGGCGGAATCTGGTCTCACCTTCCAGGTGCGACCGCCAATCCGGGCGCATATTCGCTTCCTGAAGGACGGCAAGGTTATTCAGGAAGTTCGCGATCGCGAAGTTTTAACGCATCTCACGAAGGAACCGGGGGTTTATCGCGCTGAGGTTTACATTGATTATCGCGGGCGACATCGAGGATGGATTTTCAGCAACCCGATCTACGCTATTTGAGAATTCCTTAAACCCGGCGAGCCTTTTCATCAATTTCAACAGTCCAAACACGCCGCTAAATCGCGCAAAAAATCTTTTGCGGCAATTGCCTGCCCATTCACAGACCAAGCCACATCAGACTAAGCAACGGGGTGAGCTTTCAGGTTCGTTGGTATAATTCCAACGTGGCTTCGGTGCAGAATTTTTTGGCATTAATTGAGAGTAAACTCCAGGCCCTGCTTGAGGGTTCGGTAGACAGACTGCTCTTTCCGGGCGCGGCATCTTCGCTCAGCAGCCAGCTTGTGCGGATGATTGACGAGAAGATACAATCCCAAACTGACAGTCAGGATCAATTTATCCCCGATTTAATCACACTCTATGTCTCCCCAGAGAAGTGGGACGCCTGGCAACAGGCTGTATCGGTGCTGAACCAGGCAGCCATCGAGGTGGAGTCCGGATGGTTGGAACAGGGCTATCAACTACGATCACCCCTGCGCATTCAACTCGCGCAAGATGAACACCTTGCAGTGGACGCGCTGGAGGTTAAAACCGCGCTCACGCTGCCCACCGCCGATACGTCCAAAACTGCGCTGCAGGTGGTTCCTCCTGAGGCGCCTGCCGAAGCCGCAATCCCAGCCGGCGCGTATTTCATCATCAACGGCAAAGAGCAGCGTTACCTCGAAAAAGCGATCGTAAAAATCGGGCGGAGAAGCACGAGCGACATCATCCTGGATGATCAGATGGTCTCTCGGGACCATTTGCAGCTCAGAGCAAAGCAAGGCCGCTATTTGCTGTTCGATCTCAGCTCAACGGGCGGCACTTTTGTGAATAATCATCCAGTAAAAACAACAACGCTCAAACCGGGTGACGTAATCCGGATAGGTAAGACAATCCTGATTTTCAATCAGGATTTACCCAGGACTGGTTCTTTCCCGACGGTAGCAACGGCGGTGGAGGAGTGAGATGACCGCGGTTACGGGGTTAATCTTGCGGTTTCTCTTTCTGACATTGCTTTACGCCTTCCTGGGCATAGCGGTCTGGATGCTTTGGCGCAGCGTGGTTTCAAAGCAGGCCCGTCTGGGGAATATCGCCATTCCCAGCCTGACGATCTCAACCACAGTCGACGGAGAACCGGTAGTGCAGTCTTTCGCCAGCGCGGAAGTATTGGTGGGGCGCAGCGCGGAATGCGACTTTGTGCTCGATGATCAGACAGTGTCTTCAAGGCACGCGCGGCTGGTCTATAACCTCAACCAGTGGTGGTTCGAGGATCTTAAATCCACCAACGGGTCTTATCTGGACGGGATCAGGGTTGAAGAGCCAATCGTCGTCAAAGATAATGATGAAATATATTGCGGCGACGCAATTTTTAGAGTTTACATCAAACCACTTGAACAATAAGCGAGGAGAAAATGTCTGAGGAATTTGCTTTTGGAATTATCGGGGGATCAGGGCTTTACGGTTTCAGCGCGCTTGAAAATGTGGAAACGGTCGAGGTGGACACACCCTTCGGCAAGCCGTCTTCACCGTTTGTGATCGGCAAAGTGAACGGCAGGAAGCTGGCTTTCCTGGCTCGTCACGGCATCGGGCATACTCTGATGCCCTCCGAAGTAAATTACCGGGCAAATATTTACGCGTTCAAAGAATTGGGCATATCAAAAATCATCAGTGTGAGTGCCGTTGGCTCCCTTAGGGCAGATTACGCGCCTGGTGATATTGTCGTGCCTGATCAGCTTTTTGATTTCACCAAGGATCGCAAGCGCAGCTTCTTTGGCGAGGGGATTGTGGCGCATATCAGCACCGCTGAGCCGTTCTGTCCCAAGCTCAGCGCGCAACTGCTGACTGCCTTAAGGGAGCAGGATGTCGCGGTGCATGCAGGTGGAACCTACATCACCATTGAAGGTCCGCGCTTTTCCACAAAGGGTGAATCCAACACTTTCCGCAGTTGGGGCATGTCTCTGGTGGGCATGACCGCCGCACCGGAGGTCTTTTTGGCTCGCGAGGCGGAAATTTGCTACGCCACGATGGCGCATGTGACCGATTATGACTGCTGGCACGTCTCAGAAGAACCGGTCACGGTTGAAATGGTGGTAAACACCCTCAAACACAACACCGCGATAGCACAAAACACCCTGATCCGCCTGGTTGATTTGTTAGCCGAAGATGAAAGCGAGCTGGAGTGTGAATGTGACGAGGCGCTGAAATTCGCCATTATGACTAATCCAGCCAACATTAACCTGGAAACAAAATCCAGGCTTCATCTGCTGGTCGATAAGTACCTGGGGTAAGTTAACTGCTATGAGCGCCGCGCATCGTCAGTCGAAACAGCCAAAACTGCTTTGGCTGGCGGCGCTTTTCATATTCTTTTACGCGGCAGCCCTGGCGCTGGCTGAAGGAATCAGCCTGCACACCGCGCCGATCCGACCGAACTGGCTCTATTTCGCGCCCTACGCCGTCTGGTTTGCCAGCGTCGCATTTCTCTATAAAGCCATCTCCCAAAAATTGCCCAACCGCGACCCATGGATCTTCCCGATCGTCGCGGCGATGGTTGGTTGGGGGCTGCTGAGCGTCTGGCGGCTTTCACCCAGCTTGGGCGAAAAGCAACTCGCCTGGTATCTGGTTGGCTCTGCCCTATTTTGGTTAGGACTGCAAACCAACCGCCTCAGCTACCTCCTGAAGCGCTACAAGTACGTCTGGCTGGTGTTTGGTCTGCTCCTGATTGGGCTGACATTTCTGATCGGGGTCAACCCAACCGGCGGCGGACCGCGCCTTTGGCTGCGAGTGTTGGGCTTGTATATTCAACCCTCCGAACCGCTAAAGCTCCTGATCATCATCTATCTCTCGGCTTTCTTTGCTGACCAAATCAAGCCCAACATCACCTTATTTGGTTCAGTGCTTCCGACTATGATCATGACGGCAACCGCTGGCTTTTTGCTGATCGTCCAGCGAGACCTCGGCACCGCAAGTTTGTTTGTTTGTCTTTATGTGTTGATGCTGACGGTCACTACCCAAAAGAGGCGGTTCTTGTGGATCATCCCCCTGGCAGGAATCGCGGCTGGGATTGTTGGTTATTTCGCCATTGATGTCGTCCGAACCCGTATTGATATATGGCTCAACCCCTGGGCGCAAGCAACCACTAACGCCTATCAACTCGTTCAGGCGCAAATCGCGATTGCCGCGGGCGGCTTGATCGGCACAGGTCCCGGGCTTGGCAGCCCTCAGGTCATCCCTGTGGCAGTTTCAGATTTCATCTTCCCGGCGATCGCTGAAGAAACCGGCTTATTGGGCAGCGCGGCTCTGCTGACTCTGATGCTCTTTTTGGTTATTCGCGGCATTACCGTCGCCCAATCTACCCGCACAACCTTTGGGCGATACCTCGCGTTTGGGATTTCGGCTTACTTTGGGCTTCAGACCTTCTTAATCGTCGCCGGCAACATCGGTTTGTTGCCTCTGACAGGGGTTACCCTGCCCTTCTTTTCCTATGGCGGATCCTCATTGGTGACCAATCTGGTTGCGGTGATGCTGCTGCTCAAAATTAGTTCAGAAGGCTCGCCAGAAGCTTTGCCCGAGCCAACGCGCCGCCCCTATCGCTGGATCGCGGCAATTTTTATCATCCTCTTTACCCTCCTGATCGCTGCCAATACCTGGCTGGCGATTTTTCAGCGGCAAAAACTGTTGGCGCGCCCAGAAAACCCGCGCTGGGCTGTGTATGACCGCTATTCACCGCGCGGCAGAATCCTGAGCCAATCCGGGGAGGAGCTGGCAGTCACAACCGGCAAAACCGGCAGCCTTACCAGGCAAATCCTCGTGCCGTCTTTAAGCAACACGATCGGCTACACCAACGGTTTATTTGGGCAGGATGGTCTGGAACTGAGCCAGTACCAATGGCTAAGGGGCTACCAGGGGACCAGCTACGATACCCTTTGGAAGAGTCAACTGCTATACAACCAACCGCCAGCCGGCGTGGACATCAAACTGAACATCAACCTGGCTCTTCAGAACTCTGCCGACACGCTTCTCGGTAAAGAAAAAGGGGCGGTAGTCCTCCTGAACGCGGTTACTGGTGAAATCTACGCGCTGGTTTCTCATCCCCATTTTGATGCCAACACACTCGCCGAAGACTGGGATAAATTGCGCCAGGACCCCGACGCGCCCATGGTGAACCGCACAACTCAGGCAGCATACCCACTTGGCACACTGGTCAACAGCCTCGGTTTAGCCGCCTATTATAACCAGCCGCAATCTGCCAAGGGAGTGCTGCCAGAATCCGAGCCCGGGCAGGATAGGTATTGCCAGGCAGCCAGTAAGGCGTATGGTTCGGAGCTGAGCGGATATCAGAGCGGATGCGAACAGGCAGCCCTGGACCTGATCAAAAACCTCAACCCGGATGTCTTCGTTACAAGCATGGATGCCTTCGGGCTGTTTAGCGCGCCCGTGTTCTCGCTGCGCACAATTCCCCCTGTCGAAAGGTTAGACCCTGCTGTCATTGAGACGAAACCCTGGAGCGCGCTCGATATCCAGGCAACTCCGCTGCAGATGGCGCTGATTGCGGCGAGTATCACCAACGACGGCATGCTTCCTTCGCCGCGCCTGCGCAACTCCTATCTGGCAGAAGATGGCACCTGGCTGCCTTTTAGAGAAGGCGCGCAGCCTGTGCGCGTGATCGACTCTGGGGCGGCACTCCGTCTAAGAAATATGTTTACTAACTCCGAGCAGGCTTTTTGGTTCCAAAGCGGGCATTCCAAAACGCGTGATGGAAAAATCCTGACCTGGTATATCGGAGGAACAACAGAAGAGTGGGTGGCTACGCCTCTGGCAATCGCGGTGGCAATAGAATCAAACGCTCCCGACCTGGCGCAAGAGATCGGGAGCCGTATGCTTGTAATGTTTTCAGCTAAGTAGCTTAGCGAATTTTCAGGAACTTCCGCCGACCAACTTGCAGCACGCTGCCTGGCAGCAACTTACTCGTGGGGTCATCAACCGTGACCCCGTCCACCTTAACGCCCATCTGATCAATCAGTCGGCGAGCTTCGCTGCGGGAACCAGCCATGCGCTGACCTACCATAATGTCGATCAAGGTCTCATCCGCTGATGGTTGGTATTCGGGTATTTCGTCCGGGACATCGCCTTTCTGGAAGGTCTGCACGAACTGATTTTGTGCTTCTGCCGCCTTGTTAGCGCCGTAAAAAACAGATGTAATGCCGAGCGCCAGCTGCATTTTCGCGTCGCGCGGATGGACACTGCCAGAACTCAAGCCGTCCTTAAAGGTCATCAACTCGTCGTGCGACCACTCTGTGGCTAATTCTGCATAGATTGGCATCGCCTTATCCGGAATGCTCATCACCTTACCGTACATATCGGCTGCGTCAGAATTGAGCGGAATGTGGTTGCCGAGAGATTTACTCATGCGCACTTCGCCGTCCGTTCCAGGCAGAATGCCGAGGATGATGCCGATATTTGGCTTTTTGCCCAGCGAGGTCATCACCTTGCGCGCGGCAGTAATGATGTTAAAGAGCTGGTCAGAACCGCCGATCTGAACATCCGCGTCCAGATGGTAGGCGTCATAACCTTGCATGATCGCGTAGAAAAACTCATGCAGGAAAATCGGCTCATTTTTATCCCAGCGTTTATGGAAGTTATCGCGCGTCAGGAATTGCTGCACCGTGAAGTTGGAAGCCAACCCAAGCAGGTCGGTCATCGTGAGCTTTCTGAGCCAGTGGTCGTTATAAACCACTTGCGTAAGGTCAGGGTCCAGGATGCGAAACGCCTGCTCAGCATAGGTTCGCGCGTTTTCCATAACCTTCTCTTCACTTAGATGCGGGCGAAGCTTATCTTTATCGGAGGGATCGCCAATCAAAGAAG
>LUZV01000021.1 GCA_001603765.1 Anaerolineales bacterium Chloro_02
GATTTCGTTTCACGCATCCGTTCGACTTTGAATGATGCGGTTTGCAGGAATTAGGGAACTTTCCATGCTGAAGTTCGTACTCTGCTTCTCCCCGCTGGAAAAAGGCACCCGCAATGAAATCGCTCGTTCCGCTCGACAACCGGCAACTCTCCAAGTTCTACGCGCGCAAGTTGCCCAAATATTTCACCACCGACGAGGTTCACGAAATCCTTTCCGCAAACGTCCACGATCCGAAGGCCTACCTGCTCGTCAATGCACTATGGAAAACAGGCGCCCGGATCTCGGAATTGCTCCAGCTCCACGCAACAGATCTCGATCCCGCCGGCCGGTCTATCCGATTGACCACGCTAAAAGCAGGGATCAAGCGCAGGGTCTATGCAGGAACCGGCCGTCCGGCCAAAGGGAAAAAGTCGGAGCACCCGGCAGAAAGAATCCTGATCATCCCCGACGATTTGATGGTAGACTTGGTCTCCGTCGCAATAAACGAAAGCACGCGGATTTTTCCGTACTCTCGCGCAACGGCTTACCGGATTGTCCTCAAGGCATGCACCCAGGCGGGGATCAACGACCAGCGGGCCCATCCGCATAGTTTTCGGCATTCTTACGCGGTTCACCTGCTGCGCCAAGGCGTGTCGATCACCACGCTAAAAGAGTGGATGGGGCACAGCACCATCGCCAGTACCTTGATCTATCTTCGCATCACACAACCCGATGCACGGGCGATTTTCAGCCAAGTGCGATGGTAGGCTTGAATGAACTCTCCCCTGCCGAGGAGCTAATCTTGACGCTGGCGAGTCGGTTTCGATCCGAGCTATGGGGCGGGAGAGCAGCGGGTAATTTACCGGAAAGATCATCCTGATAAATCAGGACTGAGGGCTGGCCGCATCGTAAAACCTTGTCGTTTTTATAACCTTGGCCGATCTCCTCACCTGAGCAAGGTCATACTGCACCTGAAGCTGCAGCCAGCTCTCGGGGCTGCGGCCAAACGACTGGGACAGCCTGACGGCCATTTCCGGGGAAATACCGGCGTGCCCATTGAGCAGCAAGGAAAGGGTCTTGCGCGTCACCCCAAGACCTTCGGCCGCCTGGGTGACAGTCAAGCTGAGAGGCTTGATATAGAGATCCCGGATAATCTCCCCGGGATGGGGTGGGTTCTTCATCGGCATAACTTTTACTCCCCCTGGAGATTTCTCACGATGTTCTGGAGACGAGTGGTAATGACTTTTGCGGCCGTAGTTCGGCCATCATCTCAGTCACGGTTATAATTTTCACCCAGGGCTGCTGCAGCGGGCGCCGGCTGTCTGGCTCCATCAATTCGTCGAGGTTAGCCAGGTTCGTGAACCCGATCTTGCCAGCCTGGCGGCCAACCGCTTCGGTGGCCGCAACGCCGTTGCCTGCTAGATCGATGAGGCGACCCAAGGCGCGCGCCGTAAGACGGGTGGCCTGGATGCGGTCGAAGGGCGTGGGGCGGCCTCCCTGCTGGATATGGCCCAGGATCGTGCGCCGCACGTCGAAGAGGTTGCCGCCTTCTTTCTCGAAGAGCGTGGTCAAGAACTCAGTCGTGTACAGCGGGTCTGCGTGCTCGCTGCGAATGATGAGGCCCAACCGTTTCCCGTGGCTGAAATCCTCCGCCAGGCCGGCAACGTCATCGCGCAGGGCATCCAAGGCGATGCCTTCTTCGGGCAGATAGATGTGCTCTGCGCCCGTAGCCAGACCACCCATGAGCGCAAGGTAGCCGCAGTCATAGCCCATCACTTCCACTACGTAGCAGCGTTGTGAGGCGACGGCCGATTCCTTGAGCTTGTCCACGTTTTGCACGATGGTATTGAGCGCCGTATCGGCCCCGATGCTCAACCCTGCGCCGGGCAGGTCGTTGTTGATGGTGGCCGGGACGCAGATGACAGGAATGCGCAGGGCGCGATCCTCTGCCCGGTGGGCAAACAGGTCGTGGGCAAATTGATAGCCAGACCAGCCGCTGATGACCAGCAGGCCGTCGATGCCAAATTCGGCCAGCCGCTGGGCGATAGTAGCGTAATCGCCGCCCTTAAGTAATGTGCGACTGGTGCCCAGTTCCGCCCCACCTTTGGCAACCCAACCATGGACGCTCATCCAGCCCATCTCGTAGATGTCGCCGTTGAGCAGTCCGGCCACGCCGTTTCGAATGCCCATGATCACGTGCCCTTGATCGATTGCCAAACGCACTGCTGCACGCACCGCCGTGTTCATCCCGGGCGCAGGGGCTCCGGCGTGCAGGATGCCCAGCCGCAACTGGCGCTGGCCGGCCTTGGGCGGGTGAGGCTGGGCCTGGAGGATCGTGAGCAGGATCGAGTTGGCTTCGACGAAACTGCCGCCGCGCAGTTCCATAGCCTCTGCATACTTGCCGGCTTTGATAAATTCCGCAACCCGATTTTTCTGATGCACATTTTCCATGAGCGGCGAACGGGCCACCTCGTTGTCGCGGATGCCGATCATTTGTGGCTCACTGTCGGGTGTGGCAGTAAGCAATTCTTGGACAGCGGCGTGGCCGACGATGGTACTCATGTTCCGATCGTAGGCGCTGGGTGCCCCGCCGCGCTGGAAATGGCCGAGGATCGTCACACGCGTGTCTTCTTTGAGCCGTTCGGTGAGCACTTGTTTCACATAATTAGCAGTAATAGGATTCCCAGTGCGGTCGATGGCACCCTCGGCAACCAGTACCACGTTGTGACGGCGCCCACTCTTGCGCCCCCCAAGCACAGCCTCGCACATCTCCGCCTCCCACCCTTCATGGGGCGGGTTCTCCGGGATCAAAATCCAGTTGGCGCCGGTCGCCAAGCCAGCCATGAGCGTCAAGTAGCCGCAATGCCTGCCCATGACTTCCACGACAAAGGATCGATGGTGGCTGGCAGCTGTGGCAGCGATGGCGTCCACTGCTTCCACGATGCGGTGGAGGGCTGTATCTGCGCCAATGGTCATTTCCGTGCCGAACATATCGTTGTCGATGGATCCGACCAGCCCGACCAGGGAAAGGAACGGATGAGCATCGGCCGTAGCCTGATCGATGGCCCCCTCGGCAAGCAGCTCTTTGAGCAGATCGGGCCATTCCTGGCGAAAGCTATTGGCGCCGGTGAGACTGCCGTCGCCACCAATGACGACGAGACCATGGATACCGTTCGTGATCAGGTTGAGGGCAGCCTTGCGCCGTCCTTCGCGCTCCCGAAATGCCACCGAACGCGCCGAACCAATGATCGTGCCGCCTTCATGGAGGATTCCCCCCACATCGCTCCAGCCCATCTGCCTGATATAGGAGCCACCTTCGATCATGCCGAGGTAGCCTTCATGGATGGCGAAGACTTCTGCGCCCAGATTGAGTGCGGTGCGCACGACGGAGCGCACTGCGGCATTCATGCCCTGTGAATCACCACCGCTGGTTAAGACGCCGAGACGGTGGCGCGGATGGACTGAGGCCATAGATTTCCCTCGCTTTTCTGTATTCACCTGATATTTGCAGTACGATGTTCATGTAGTGTACTGGATTTTCATCATTTTGTCTTTTCTCGTGCAGCCGATCTTTGCACCGTGCCTGGTAGCGCTTCCCAGTTTGAGCCCAGGTCGAGGACAATTTTGCGCCGATTTCTTCGTAAGTAATGACAAGAGCCACCAGGATGTGACACCGTGGTGGTCGGAATGACGGGCAGCTCGGTGCAACATGGTCTATACTGGGATTTCTGCGTTTTCGCTCAGAAAGTCATGAATAATGCGGGTTAGTTCTCTGCACGGTGAGAAGAACACTCTTGTTTTCGTTGGGATTGCGTACTATAGTTCGCATTGTTATGATAGAGGGGTGCCGAGTGGCAAGACTGGCAAGGCCAAAACAAGTTATCGTTTATGCGGACACGGATGGGCAGGAGCCTTTTACCGACTGGCTCTATGGATTGCGTGACATCATGGGCCGCAAGAGAATCCTTGCCCGCCTTGCTCGCCTGGGACAAGGCAACTACGGTGATTGTGAGCCTGTCGGCGAAGGCATAAGCGAGTTGAGAATGTTTTTTGGCCCTGGGTATCGAGTCTATTTCGGAGAGGACGAAAGCAACATCGTCGTTTTGCTCTGCGGCGGGGACAAGGGGAGCCAGAAACAGGACATTAAAGAAGCTAAGGCCTATTGGAAGGAGTACCTGGACGATGCGAAACTATAGAACCTTCACCGATGTTGAGGAATCATACTTCCGTGAGCATCCGGAAGAGATTGACGATTACATCGAAATCCTTTTTGAGGAATACGCAAAGGACGGTGATACAGGGGCGCTGCTGTCTTCCATGCGGGTTCTTGGCCGCGCTATAGGCCTGACGAAACTTGCCAAGGAAGCCGGCATGAGTCGCAAGGGCCTTCAGAAGGCGCTTTCCGAAGAAGGCAACCCGGAGTTTGCCAGCGTCACTGCCATACTGCGCGCCATGGGGTATAAGCTGACGCCCAAAAAGCTTGATGCTCTCACCAACTCGTAAAAGAAACTCGGCGAGGCGAAGTTTTTTTATCGGAGCACCTCTATCTGGCCTCGGTTGAAAGGCTTTCCGACCAAGACGTCCTGCAAACCCATAAACTGCTTTTGGGGGACATTTACCCATGGGCAGGACAAGACCGAGCGCAGATAACGGTAGCGATCGCAGTAAGCAAGGGCACGGTCCTTTTCGCTCATCCGCAAGACGCCAGGGCGGCTGTTGAGTGCGTGCTGCACATCGGCTCAGATACCGCTTCGATAAAGGAAAAACCGGGGGAAGTCATGGGCTATCCGGCCTATGGTCATCCCTTCCCTGACGGCAACGGGCGCACGCTCATGGGGTGATCCACACTGAGCTGGCACGGCGCGCCGGGAATGGAGATGAGATGGTTCATTCCTTTGAGATCAACGAGTTGCCTGTGAAAACGGGAGACCTTATCTGCACAGTGGACGGCGGAGGACCAATTGTTCCAGGGGAATTTTGGCGATTGATCGGAAAGCTGATTCCGGGTGATGTCGATCACATTGTCATTTACGTCGGGCCAGGTGGACGGTGTATCGAGGCCGGCGCTAAGGGCGTAATATCCTTTGAGACCCACTCTTCCGTGTGGGATGCCGCCCCGATGTTTAATCAGCGGCAACTTATCGACCAGTTTTATGGCATTTCCTATCCTCTTGCGGGGCGGAATCTGCTCTCGGAACAAGAAGAATCCATTAGGGAGAAGATTGCAGCGTTCTGCCTGGCACAGGTTGGCAAGCCTTACAACATCAATTTCCTGAACTCCTCGACCGAGGACTCCTTCTATTGCAGCCAGCTTGCGTATAAGGCATATCTCAAGTGCGGCATTGACCTGAATACCGGCAAGGGGATCCAGAACCTTCCTGGAACCGACAGCATCGTTTTTCCTCAGGAAATTTGGGAGAGCTGTGTTCACGCCCGACCAGCGTGAAGACTTTAAACAGTCCACCCTCTCAGACTGCTTTTGCGCGTAACCGATCGCGCCACGGACAAATCCGGCCAGATATTGTTCCGAAAGGTTCCGTGTCTTTTTTCTTCAAATTATCGAAGACAGCCTTTGCTGATCGGCGTGAATGCTCGCGAACGATGTCTGGAGGCCACTGGGTTGGAAAAACTTGCTCCCGAGAGTACTCTGGATGCCTTTGGCAATCAACAGCTCGCGGATTCAGGTTTATGTTGAAAACGGCACAAGGTTGTCGTAATTTACTCGAGAATAATCAAGAAAGCTCCGGCATCTCACTTGACGAAACATGGGCGCTGTATATCATTAACCTGAGGCGACAGATCGGTTGAAACAGCGCCTCCCCGCCGGGAGAATATCCCGCCCGGTCCACGCGTGAGCGAGATAGGCTTTGGCTGAAGTGGAAACCGAGCGATTGTTTTTGATCAGAATGGGCACCTCCGGGTGTCCATTTCCGTTAACAGGCTACAAAGCGCACCGGTTTATCCTTGTAAACCTTCCCCGCAAGAATCGAAAACCGAATTGAATTTGGTCGCTTCCTCACGGACTTGGAACAAATGGAACTCTCAAGTAGCGTATGGACCTGCCTCCTGATTTCAGAAAGTGTGTGGGGCTTCCCACGACTGAACTGTTCAAAAATACCGGCTTCCCATAATTCCGGTTATCCCTGGGCATGCGCCACTGGATATCGATGTTTTCACGATGGATAGCTCCGAGAGCAACTGGTGCTTTTTTGCCAGTTCATAGGTTCCAAGCATCGTTACGTGCTATGCTGCAAGCGAAAAAAGAAAGGTAATCTATGAGCTTGCCAAACCTGTTCTGGAAAAATCAAGATAGCACGAAAAGCATCTTGGCGACTCCGTTCAAGACGGAGGAAGAGTTCGAAAAAACAGTCTTTGAAACGCCAGAAATCCTCGCAGACATTTTCATGCTGAAACGCCAGGTCCGCGGAGGAAACAAAACCGGTATTCCTGACATCATCGGAATCGATAATGACGGGAACGTGTGTATCATCGAAATGAAAAACGTCGCTGTCGATGCCTCCATCATTCCTCAAGTCTTGCAATACGCGTTCTGGGCGGAAAGCAATCCCGACTCCATAAAGTCATTGTGGTTGGAGTGTAACAACAAGCCAGAGGATTTATTCATAAGCTGGGATTCTTTTGCGGTACGCATCCTCGTGATCGCACCAAGAATTCTCAGATCAACTCTCGACATCGTTGAGAAGATCAATTACACGGTGGATCTTGTCGAAATTCATCGCTGGGTCGAGGGATCAAACACGATCTTCTTAGTGACAAAACTCGAACCCGAACGTAAAAAGGCAAAGAATACACCTACGGGTGGCTTTGATCATTATGATGAGGACTTCTACAAAAGCAACTATAATAAGCAAAGTGCAATTCATTTTATGAAGTATGCCAAAGAAGTAGAAGAACTCGTCACACGTGAAAATTGGGCCTTGGATACAAAGTTCAATAAATTTTACTGTGGTTTTAAAGCCACTGGTGTCCGGTTACAAGTAGCTGTAATTCAAGCACAATTGTGTGCCATGTCG
>LUZV01000210.1 GCA_001603765.1 Anaerolineales bacterium Chloro_02
GTCTGAATAACAGTGCCACTATTATTCCAATTGGAATCAATAGAAAATATCTGAATGCTTTTATTAAAAAATGATTAAGACCTAGCAAACTAGCAATGGTATTGATAAGGTAATCAGTTAAAAATTGTGTTAGGATGAATTGAGCTGCTTGATATAATACAAGCAAGCCTATAAGTATTAAAATGAGTTGCCGCCAGTGGGAACTGATCCAAGCCACAGTTAATCTTACTGGTCGAAATATTCCATTTAGTGAATTCGTAATCTTAGCACCAAAAGCAGGGTCGTCGTTTTTGCGATCGGAGGAAGGTTCCATGTTGAATCTCTCCAGTTATATGGTGTACCAATTGCTTGCCCGCTTCTTTCCGGAAAAGTCTAAATCAATGAAGCTCTTGTCTACCTTTAAGTGAAGCGGAGAGGAATCCATCTGGGGTGATACGTAATCCACTGAGTTCGAAATTCAACTCAACTGATACATATTGCGGGTGCGGTTTCCACACTACCGCCAGAATAATTTTCTCTATCGTGCAGGTATCTTACCCTCCTGCAATTTTCAACGCAACAGTTTCCATGATCGTTAGGGCATCCATGGGTGACGATGGTATCGATCAATTTCCAAGTTTTTCATTCCATCCTGCAAGGGAATACCTCGTGGTCGGCAACATAACAAAACCGCTTAACGCTTGGACCTTAGATACACTGCCACATAAGTGATTGCGTAGTGACTTCCATCAGAACTCGTCTAAATTGGCTCCGGAAAACACTTTATCTAAAGGCTCATTCGCATCTATAGTCATCGCATAGTAAAAAGAACAGAAAGCACAAAAAAATAGTCCCCCGGCCGAAGCCGGGGGATTTTTTCAAGGTCTGAAATAAGCTGCTCCGAAAATCATCAACACGAAGAACAGAACCAATATACTGATCGAACCGGCGATAACGCCGGCCAAGGATTCCTGGTGCTGCTTCTGAGCTGTCTTGGGCACGTATTTTTTCACATAGCGGTTGTACCGCCGAATTCTCGCTCTCCTGTCAAAGAAGTTAAATCTCCCACCCATCTCTTCACCTCCTCCGAGAAAGCCTAAAAGATTATTTTTGCAACGCGCCGAATCCTGCCGGACAGTGCTTCGGCCGTTTCGGCAGCTTCTTTGCGAAGGTCCGTGTCGGTGCGCAGCAGTTCCGGGTCGTAGTCGAGAAGCTGTCTTTTTACGGCACTCGTCATGCGTTCGAGGCTTGGATCACCACTGACATTCATGCGGGGTAGAATTTCCACGAGGCTGGCAATGCTTTTGATCTGCGTCGACCTGAAGACAGCCTCCGGGTCCGCGAGAGTCTTCGCCATCTTGTCGACGACCTCGTAGAGCTGGACCCAAAGCGTGTCCATCGCTGCTTTTTCGGCTGCAGCCCGGCGTGCAACCGCCTCCTCTTCGATGTGCTTCCTTTCTGCTTCCGAGAGCCATTCCAAGTGAAAATGCGAGGCATCGGGCACGGGGCTGTACGCGATATCGATGGAGTACTTCTCCTTGATGCCGACGACGCTGGGATATTCCGAATTTTTGTGCAGGCCCCCCATCGACGCCGCCGCCTGGTCGACGAGGTCGTAGTAACAGGTGCAGAGTGCATCCACCGCTGCCCAGGCGGCTTTTCCCAGGTCAGCCATTCCAGCTTTGTAATGCTCGTAATTACCCGGCGGTAAAAGCCGGGTCCTGTTCTCCCACGGCAGCGTGTTCTCTTTGTGGAAAATCCGAATCCGGTTGAAAGCGTTGTCGACGTCCTTGATTACCTTCGCTTTCCGGTCAACCAGGTATTTTTGATAAAAGCCCGTCTCTTCGCTGGCGGCATAGTGCTGGGCGGTCACCTTCCCGGCTTCCTTGTCGGTCACGCATATCTGCCACTGCGTAATCGACAGGGTCACAATCAGGGCGTCGCTGGAAGCTGTTCTTTCCGGTTCGATACACGTCGCTGCCAAAGCCATGTTCAAGCCTCCCCTCTAAATGAAAAACCCCGGCCAGCGGAGCCAGGGCTTTATCGGATTTAAGGTGAAAAACAGGACAACTGCGGGATTATCTTCTGGTGAAGATGCCACCCTTTCTGACTCCTATAGGAGCATTTTCTGAGACTTCTTAGTCGAAGTCCCGGCGGTCGATCTTTTTCTGCGAGCGGTTCCAATCACGAAGCGAGTCGGTTCTAAGGTATTGCCGGAAAGCACGCCGAGCGGCACGCTTGCGTTTTGTCACGATCTCCTGGACTGTCTTCCTGCTCCAGGTGGTCCACCTGGGCCGGTAACTCTTGCAAACCGTGTATCCGTTCATTCACTCTCCTCTACATTTCATTGCCGCCGGCGCATTGCCGTAAGCGGCGGGATTAGCCTTTGCCAGTGCTTTGGAAGGCATTTCAAACACGTGAATGCTTCCATCCGTTTCCATTGCTCCCCCGTGGGTATTTTGGACGAGGAAATAAAAAACCCCGGCCGGGATGGTCGGGGTTACTTCTTCCTGCTTAAACCGTAATGACATTTGGATCGTTCGAAAACGAGTCCGAAGCCGGAAAAACCCTAAATTTCTCCTTTCCAGAGAGCTATTTCCTTAGCGCGCCGATTCACCAAGCCCTGGACGACCCGGCCGTTATCCTTGCACCACCGCTTGAACTGATCCGGAACCCAGTCCTTATGACCTGCATTCAGGACTTTCAGAAGAGTGCTTTTCAAAAAAGCTCCGTCACCGATATTGAAGGCGAGCGATACCAGGGCATCGAACTCGTTCTGCTCAAGCGAGACCTTTACCCCTCGGTTCACTACTTTTTCAAACCGAGCGAGGTCCTGAAGCTTGAGTTGCCGGACCTGCTCCCTGGTAATCCCGTCTTTCCACCTAATCGATACCCCATTGATGGAAATCCGGCCTGTGAGCCGTTCGGTTCGTGTTAAAACGTGGCCGATACCGATGGTCAGGACTCCGCCGCCGTCCGGATAGGCTTCTGTGTAGAAGCCTTCCCATTCCATAAGCAGGTCCAGAAGTTTTTCACTTACCGTCATCGGGCTTGTCTTTCTTCCGAAAAAGCTTCTTGATCAATGGCACCAACTTCAAAAGATTCACCGAAAAGCCGCCCGACCCCGGGGGCTTTACCACTCCGCACTGACAGTCGGCTGGAGTATGGCCGCATATCGGGCACAACGGTTCAGCCATAGGCTCTTCTCCTTAAGGATCTGCCATGTGGTCGGTTTCAAACGGTTCGAACTTCTTCGGTTTCTCGGTTCCTTCCGGCGGGAGTTCTTCGGGCGCCCGGGGTTGGACGGCTGCGGTTGGCTCGCTGCTTCCCACTTCTTTTGCCGGCTGATAGACCGTCAAGTTCTCCTGGCGGCCAACCGCAGTTTCCTGGTGAAAATCGATTGCGGGCGACTCGCCCTCGCTTGGATTGGCAACTTCGGGGGCATTATCGGCTTTGGCATCCTCGTAGAAACCGATCGATCCCTTGGAAATGAAGCGCAGGGCGACACCGATGAGCAATACGATCGTGACCTGGACCTCCGGCGGAATCTGAATTCCATACCTGCCCAGGCGCTGGTTCGCAATCAGGGTCGCCGTTGCCACAATCAGCGAAATCAAGGTCTTCGACCGATACCACTTCTTCCCCCGGGCTACCTCAGTCCGATATTCCGAAAAGATTCTCCAAAGTTGCATCCAAGGCATGGACGGCTCCTATTCGCTGGCCGCAAAAGTCGAGGACTCCGTGGTGGTCGTGGATTCGGTAGAATCCGTGGAGTCGGTAGTCGTCGAAGTCGAAGTATCCGTGGTCGTTGCATCGGACAGGATCGCCACGGCCATTTCGATAGCCAGGTTGACCGATTTCTCGGTAAACTCGATGCCCTCGGAAGTCGCCGCGGCCACGATCGCTTCAAACGCTGCGGCCTGCTTTTCGGAACTCGTGAGATTTCCCGCTTCCAACTGCTCGACGACGACCGTGGCGATGTCCTTCAGGCTTTCGGCCAGGTTCGCCGTGGTCGTTTTGAAAAACTTCAGGAACCAGGGACTGATCTGCGCCCAGATCTTTTCGAAAAAATCCTTTACATCTTCCCAATCCATCGTTGCTCTCCTTCTTCTTCTTCGCAAAATGGTTCACCCAAAAACCTGCCCAAAATTCACTCTAACAGTATAGCACAGTAAGTACTTACTGTCTCACGGAAGTTTATTCGATCTTCGTTAGCGTTCCTCTTTTCACTCCGAACTGGCGACACGCCTCAACAGACGGCAGCAAAAAATCGATGTAAGCTTTGTTCGCTTTCCCTCGCCGGCGAGGCGCCATTCGGTCCTGGAACTCGACGATGTACACCTTCCCTTCTATTTCGAGCCGAAACCGGTCTCCGAACTTATACTTGCCCGCCAATCTTGGATTGAAGGCGACGATCACCCAACAGTGCTTCTTCTTAAGATGAACGCCGGATGCGGTAACATGCCCGCACTCGTAGCCCGCGGTATAGGCCGTGACTTTCACCGTTGCTGCAAAACAAAAACTGGACATGCCCTGCAACACGCAGATGAAAGCGACGGTCGCCAAGCATTGAAATGCCTTCATACGACACGTCTCCTTTCTGTGTGCTGTAAAGTAAGTTATTACTGTTTGCCATGGACAAAAAAATCCGGGGCCGGATGGACTTGCCCCGGTTCGGAATAATAATCGTCGGCATTTAAGCCGTTGAGCCAGTTTAACGAGGCCGGCTCACCTCGGTCTGGAATTCGGGTTTCAGCGCTTCTGACGAGCCCGGTGCGCCTTTTGACTGTCTATTTTACCATAAAGTGAATTGACCTCAAAAAAATGCCTACTTTGTCAAGTAGACCTTACGACGCTGTAACGATGGTGCAACTAACCGGTCAATGTCTCAAGACGCTGGAAAATCCCAACACAAAAGCTGACTTCATGCTCATGGAGAGCAGATTGAATCAAGCGACTTCCGTGTTCCGGGGCAGGCGGTTCAAGCCGCAGATCCCGACAGCGCTGTAACAGAGCGTCCCTGAGACGATCCGCACGGTGCTCCTAAGGCACTATATCGTCCCCTAACCAACGTTTCAGGCTATCCAAATCAGAGAGGGTGACTTCCCGGAATCCGCACCACTCCCGTATCTCGGAACGAAAGCGTTTGATGGTTCGCCCTTCCCAGTCGAAATCACGCCATGTCTCGACGGAAATCCCGGCTTGTTCGGCTATCCTGGCAAGAATCTCTTGCTTCACTTCCGCTTTATGGCTCGGGAGAAACGATGGCTATCAGCCCCTTGATTTTTTGGCGCTAACCAGACATAGTGTTATCACTTATAAACAAGTGGAAGCGTTTTGTCTGGAGTCGAAAATGAACGAAAAGCCAGAAGACATTTTCCGCTCATGTGGCGGCGTACTACGAATGAGCGAGGCCCTTGCGCGCGGGATCACCCGCTACACCCTTTATTCACTCAGGGACAAAGGGGTAATCGAACAGGTCAGTAGAGGGACATATCGTATGGTGGATCTCCCACCCATCAGCAATCCCGACCTGGTGACAGTCAGTCTGCGTTTCCCAAACGCCGTCATCTGCCTCGTCTCCGCACTGACCTACCACGAAATCACGACACAGATTCCACATAGCGTGTCCGTAGCGGTTCCCAGGAAATCACGACTGCCATCGCTTGATTATCCCCCACTCCTCGTTCACCGATTCTCTGATCAGGCATACCACACTGGTATCGAGGAACATCAAATCGACGGCATATCCGTCAAAATCTACAGCCCAGAGAAAACACTCGCCGACTGTTTCAAGTTTCGCAACAAGATAGGCATGGACGTAGTGCTGGAGGCACTGAAACTCTACAAGGCGCGCAAAAAGTTCAACCTGGGGGCGCTGCTCAACTACGCGAAAACCTGCCGGGTTGAAAAGGTGATGCGTCCCTACCTGGAGGCCAGCGTATGAAACCCAAAAGGAATGCTGCGGCATCGGTCCGGCAACGCCTCATCAACCGCGCCAAGAGTGACAAGAGACCGTTCAACGAACTACTTCAGTACTATGCCATGGAACGATTTCTATACCGCCTGTCCCAATCCGCACATGCCGACCGTTTCATTCTCAAGGGTGCGTTAATGTTGAGAGCCTGGCGTTCCCCGGAATTCCGGCCAACCATTGTTTCCGGGCTTCCTGAGTTGCTTTCGAACCCAATTAACGCCTTTCCGATAAGTTGCTTAAATTATAGCAGAATCGATGATTTTGGTTAAACAAGGTTACCATTCCCAAGTGTTGCCTACTGAAGGCAACAACTCGCATCCTTTTCACTTCTTTGTCATAATGGCGTCGCAGGTTTTGTGGCACTGGCGATATGGGGGGAGTGAAGAAAGGAGGTATTGCCGGGCGACAGCTCTGAGCAATTTCAACATTCCAATTCCGAGTAATGTTGAAATGGGTTCGGCGAGCTACGAGACCCTTGTCGCGGCAGCGCGGATTTCCCTCTTTTTATGGATGCATATTTGGGGACTGGCATTTTTTCGATCCGGTTGTCAGCCTTCTCATCCAGCCTTGTACCACAATCGCAGGCCATATTTTATTCGGTTGCTCAACCGACTTGGTGTACATTGAGGTGCTCTGCGAAGTTAAGTTTACCCCGGATCATGCGGCATACGCTGGACAGACGAACGAATAAGTGCCCAGGATGCTTCTGAAAGGAAAGAACCCTGATGAATGCCGATCAGGAAATGACCACTTTTTTCCCGCATGGTAGTCGCTGGCTGCGTGCTGATTTTCATCTGCACACCAGGGCGGATCGGGAATTCTCCTACACGGGTGAGGACAGCTATTATTTCTCTCACTATGTGGATGCGCTGAGGGCTGCTGGAATCAGTGTGGGCGTCATAACAAACCATAACAAATTTGATGTGACGGAATTCCGGTCGCTACACAAGACAGCCAAGAAGAAGGGTATTTTTCTCCATCCCGGAGTCGAGCTATCCGTAAATGACGGAGCCAACGGAATCCATACCCTTGTTGTGTTTGGTGATGAATGGTTGGCAAACGGACAGGACTACATTAATCAGTTTCTTAACGTAGTTTTTGAAGGCAAGACGCCAAGTGAGTATGAAAACGCCAATGCTCGCAGCTCTTTCGGGTTGATCGAGACGATCAGGAAGCTGGAAGGCTACCACAAGGAATTCTTTCTGGTCTTTGCTCATGTTGAAGATAAGAGCGGCCTGTGGAATGAACTGGACGGTGGCCGCCTTGCGGAGCTTGGCAGGGATGAACTCTTCCGTCGAAGAGCATTGGGTTTTCAGAAGGTCAGGACTCATGACGTTCCCGACAGGAAATGCCGGGTAAAGGTAAAACAATGGCTCGGCGATCAATATCCGGCCGAGGTTGAGGGTTGCGATTGCAAATCCTTGGACCAAATAGGGAAGGGGGTTCCCTGTTATCTTAAAATCGGCGATTTTAGTTTCGAGGCGATGAAGTATGCTCTCCTTGACCACACCAATCGCGTTGCTCCAGAGCCCCGAAAACATGAGCGCTCACACATCCTTAGCATAACTTTCGACGGTGGTGTGCTGGACGGAGAGATAATCCGCTTCTCCCCCGAATTAAACACTATAATTGGCATTCGCGGCAGTGGTAAATCCTCGATCCTGGAAGCCCTTCGTTATGCTTTGGATATCTCCTTCGGAGAAAAGGCCCTGGACAAGGATTACAAACAGCTCCTTGTCGGCCATGTACTAGGAAGCGGCGGCAAGGTGACGATCCAGGCTGTTGACCAAAGGGGGCAGAATTATGAAATCCGACGCATACACAAGGAAAAACCCGATGTGTATGTGGACGGGGTTCTTCAGCCAGGCATCTCCATCCGGGAAACGATATTGTACAAGCCCATTTATTTCGGCCAAAAAGACCTCTCCAGCACAGGCGAGGGCTTTGAGAAGGATCTAGTCGAAAAACTGGTCGGCGAGAAACTATCGGGTATACGGTCGCTCATCGACCTCCAGCGCCAAAAGGTATCCGAAATTGTTGCCCAGTTAAAGAAACTTGCCAAGACGGAAGAGATGAAAAAGGAATACGAATCAAAAAAGCAGGATGCAGAATTCAGGCTTCGATTCTATAAAGAACACGGAGTGGAAGAAAAACTACAAAAGCAACTGGATTTCGATTCAGATTCTCAGAAAAGCGCTCAGGTCGTTTCTTCCGTCAAGACATGTCTCTCCGATTTAGAGGAATTCATTAATCGCTACGAGGATGACCTCAAGAATGAGCGCGTTTACACGTCTAGACAGAATCAAGCGTTTTTTGAAGCGTTCTTTTCGATCTACGACAAGTTGATCAAAGCCTTTGTCCGGATTAAGGAAGCTCTCACGGATGGGAAGAAGACTCTAGCTGAACTACAAATGAAAGCCACGGAGTTCGAGAAGCTCAAGGCCGGACTCAAAGAAGAATTCGCGGAGATAGAGCGAAAACTGGCAGAGGAACTGAAGGACACCGGTGCCAAAGCCATCCGCCCGGACGAGTTCCGTCAGCTCCGAAAAACTCTGGATCAGTCCAAGCAGATGCTTGAAGCACTCGACAAGCAGGAGGACCAGAGGGCTACGCTAAACCAAGACCTTTTACAGGAAATGGCGAA
Organism: Anaerolineales bacterium Chloro_02; assembly: GCA_001603765.1. Taxonomy (GTDB): domain Bacteria; phylum Chloroflexota; class Anaerolineae; order Anaerolineales; family Anaerolineaceae; genus Mesolinea. Next base: position 8,601 of record LUZV01000210.1, read on the forward strand.
GCTTAATGACCTCTGGCACGATGAATATAGAACGATCCGGAACGAGTTGGATAAAGTTAACATGCGGCATTCCTCCCTTGAAATAAGGGTTGAGTTCAAGGCGGATAAAGAGGTTTTCGTAGCTTTCATGAAGGACATTTTTAGGGGTAGCCGCATACGGGAAGCTACCTTCACTAACCTGGCAATGACGTTTTCTGATTTCGGGGCCATGTATAAAGAATTTGAAAGGGCCAAAGATGCAGTCGGAGGTACGACCCAAGTCTTTGAGAATTATTTCGTCGATAACCTCGCGGCCTTGTTGACCTGGCAGGTTCCCAATCGCTTCGTTATCGAATATCGCGGCAAAGAGCTGAAGCATCACTCCTTGGGCCAGCGGGCGTCGGCTTTAATCCTGTTTGTCTTGAGTCAACAGGAGAATGATGTCATTATAATTGACCAACCAGAGGACGATCTGGACAATCAGACGATTTACGAGGATGTGATCAAGCTCATCCGAAGCTTGAAGCCTGTGACGCAGTTCATCTTCGCCACACATAACGCCAACTTTCCCGTTCTTGGAGACGCTGAGCAGATCATCGCCTGTGCTTATTCGGATGATCGCATTGCCGTGACAAGCGGCAGCATCGATTGCCCGGCTTTGCAGCAGGAGATCGTTAATATAATGGAAGGTGGCGAGGAAGCCTTCAAGCAACGTAAGAGGATATACGAGATATGGAAACCGCAGAGCTTTTAGAAATTATTGCGCGGGGTGAAGACGGGAAACACCAGTTCAAAGCGAACTTTACCAACGTTAATTCTTTGGCGGCGGAATTGGTGGCCTTGAGCAATTCCGGTGGCGGAACCATATTCGTCGGGGTGAGTGACGACGGTTCCTTCGCGGGTCTCACCTATGAGGACATCCGGCGCCTGAACCAGCTTGTTTCCAATGCAGCTTCGCAATCTGTGCGCCCACCGGTCAATCCTCAAACCGAAAATGTCTCTGCCCCAAGGGGCCTTGTCATGGTGGTTACGGTGCCGAGCGGCGTGAGCAAGCCGTATATGGATAACAGCGGTGCCATCTGGGTTAAAAGCGCCTCCGATAAGCGCAAAGTGACATCCCGTGAGGAAATCCAAAGGATGTATCAAAGTGCTGGCCTAATCCATGGGGATGCAATACCTGTAAGCGGACTGACCGTTGCCGACTTGGATATTGATTATTTCAAGGACTTCTTTTTAAAAACCTTCGGTGATCCAATTGAAGCGCAGGACCTACCATTGCCCATTCTTCTTGAAAATATGAACCTGATGCAGGATGGAGTTCTGAACGTCAGCGGTGCGTTGCTGTTTGCAAAGAATCCTAGCTTCAGGTTACCCGTCTTCCTCGTAAAGGCCGTTTCATATCCCGGCACTCAAATCCATGAAGAAGAATATATTGACAGCCAGGATATCACGGGGAAGATAGCTGATATCTACTACAAAAGTATGAGCTTTGTTCTGGGAAACATCAAACAGGTACAAAGGAATCAGGGCGTAAATTCGCCTGGAGAATCGGAGATCCCGAGAATCGCTCTGGAGGAGCTAATAATAAACGCTTTGATTCACCGGGATTATTTTGTGTCAGCTCCGGTCAGGCTCTTCATTTTTCAAGATCGGATTGAGATCATTAGCCCTGGGCACTTACCCAACAATCTTACCATTGAAAACATCAAGAGGGGCAACTCAAACATCAGGAACCCAATTTTAGCCTCATATGCGACCAGGATCCTTCCATACAGGGGTTTGGGGAGCGGTATCATTCGGGCGCTGAAAGCATATCCCGAAATCGAGTTTGAAGATGATCAGGACGGCAGTCAGTTCAAGGTTGTTATCAAACGAAAATACACATACGGTGAGGTCATACAGTAAGAGTTGACTGTCATGTTCTCCGCCATTTTCACAAGAGAAGAGACGTGTCTTCAGATAAAAACGAAGCGAAGACAATTCATTTGTAAGCACTTCATTTTAACGATACGACAGAAGCAGAGCCACGAAAAGTACGGCCTCTTTTTGGCTGTTCGAAACTTACTGTCACAGTGACTGGCAAGGATATAGCCCTGATTTTGGCAACCACCCCGGTTACGACACATACGCTGGCAATGGACCGAAGGACAACATGCCATTCCAGGGCAACATTGGCATAGGGCCATACTCTGTCCTTGTTATGTCTCAAGATTGTTGATTTCACGGAACGATTGGGGGCAACTACCTGCATGGCTGGAGAGTAGTCACCCCCTTTCTTGGTGATTCGGTTTTCGCCTATCTGGCCCGGTTACTTACCCAAAGCCGCTTGCAAGCGTGGGGGAATCGGCTTTATCGTGTATTCTTCCGGTATCTTGATCCCGCTCAGTTCTTGTTGCAGCCTAACCAGCTCCTCTTGCATTGTCAGTTTGGACTGATCCGTTGCGGCGGAAATTTCCTTGGTCTTTGCGGCAATGGCATTGGTAAGCTTGGCCTGCTGATTGAGTAAGGTTTGCCTTCGAGTGTCTTGGAGTTGCTTGATCTTGGCTTGTTCTTCCTCCCAGACCAATTGCGTAAACTTCTCACCGGTCCGGGTCTCATGTTCTTCAAAAGTTTCTTTGACGACGCAGATTCTTTGTTGGGCTGAGAGCGCTTTCTTCTCGGCATCTGTCATGCCGGCGAGCCTGGCGGCGCGAGTCTGGTTGGTATACCGGACATAACCGAGAAAATACTGAATCTCCTTTACGATTATGGGCAGGCCGTCCTCAACGTCGTAGAGAAAGTCTGGAGCATCCCCGGCATGAGGGGAAATCAAAGTGTCAGGCACCCCGCCTTCGTCGAATGCCCAAAGCTGGGTGACTCCGTTTACATCGGCCCTTGCGTATAAACCGGCGGAATCAACTGCGGAAGCAGGCCTGGAACCATTCGCAAAGATAAGAGCAAAAAAGCCGTCTCCCGTGAGGTCTGCCGGACCGAGTGCTATGGAACCAGTGTTCTGTAGAATTGTGACGAGATTGGCAGCAAAGCCACCAGTATCTGATGCCTTCTGAAAAACCCAACCACCGTGGTGCACCCACGTACCTCCGTCATATACAAGGCGTCCGGATTTATGAGTTGTTTCTCCGCTGTTATCAGTCCAGGTAGTGACCAATTGGCTATCACTCTGAAGATGTAATTTACTAACCGGAGCAGTTGTTCCGATACCGACATTACTGGATTTTATCACCATTTCAGATTTATAAGTTGAACCATCCCAAGAACCAATTTCCAGCCTTGGAGTAGTACCGGCTGAAATGCCATAGATGAGGTTGGTCTCTCCTTGGTAGTTAGAACGATTCCACCCTACGTTCAAGCCTCGCGATGAGGGGGGCATATAACCGCCCACATTCCCTGCAAATACTGCCCAATTATTGCCAGGTGCCACGGTGGGTATTCCGAGCAAACCTAATGATCCTGCGTTTCCTGATATTTCCAGTTTGTAACTGGGATTTGTCGATCCGACGCCGAGTTTACCGTTTACGATCAAATCTCCATCTGCTGCGTAAAGCAGGGTGGTATGCATCAATAGGGCCAGGCAAAAAGAAATTGTCTTCATTTTTTCTCCATTTAGACGAAAAATTAATTAGTTATGATG
>LUZV01000211.1 GCA_001603765.1 Anaerolineales bacterium Chloro_02
AAAGCCGATTTCAAACCTCGCTGGATCTTTTCCGGCATGATTGTTTTAGCATTAAGCCTGATTTTGGCAGCGTGTGTCATGCCCGGTGCGCCCACCCAAACAGGGGACCCAATCCAACAAGCCATGCAAACCCTGCAAGCGCAAGCAACCCAGGAATATTATCAGACGGTAGTCGCGCAACTGACGGCAACCGCGCCGGTTATGCCAACGCCCAATCCTACCAATATCAACCAAATCCCAACCGAGCCTCCTGCCACAGTGCCAACCGTGGCAATCACGCAGGTTCCTCCGACGGCAACCCAGCCCGTGCCCACCGCGATCCCAGCCACGCCTACTCGCGTTCCGCCAACCGCCACGCCAATCCCCTGCTATCAGGTGCAGTTTGTGGACGATTTGACCATTCCGGATGGAACTAAGATTGTCGCGGGGAATTCCTTCACGAAGACCTGGCGCATCCGCAATAGCGGCTCATGCACCTGGGACACCCGGTTCGACATCGGTTTCGTCGATGGAACGCAGATGACTTCAGCTAAATTTTGGGACCTTAAACAGGAGGTTAAGCCAGGCAGTACGGTGGATATCTCAATTGATATGACCGCGCCTTCAACAACCGGAACATATCAGGCTAATTTCCAAATGGTAAATCCAAATGGCGTGCGCTTTGGCACAGGTCCTGAGAGCAAAGGCTCATTCTGGGTCAAAATTGAGGTGACTGATGGCAAGGGCATGGTTTATAGCTTTGCCAAAAACGCCTGCGACGCGCGCTGGTCTACCAGCACGACCAATCCAATAAACTGCCCTGGTAAGGAAAGCGACGGTAACAAAGGCTATGTTCTCACCAAGGACAAACCTCTGCGCGAAGATGGCGGACAGGAAAACGAAATCGGTCTGATCACCCGTCCGAATGACGCGAGCAACGGCTACATTCAGGGTATTTATCCCGCGTTCCTGGTGAAGGACGGCGATCAATTCCGCGCGACAATTCAATGTGAGGCGAACAGCCCCAAATGCAGCCTGAAGTTCGAACTCTACTATCGCATTGGCGACGGCAAGTTCACTGAAATTGGCGAATGGCACGAAGTCTTTGACCAAAAGTGGAATTCCGTTGAGGTTGACCTCTCTTCCCTCGCGGGGCAAAAAGTTCAGTTCTCGCTGGTGGTTTGGAACGAAGCGACCTCGCAGGATAACCGCGGGTTGTGGCTCAATCCGATGATCTTCCGCACCAAATAATTGGCAATAGGATCAGTTTATGGCTGACCGGTTTTCCCGGTCAGCCATTTTTAACGGGGGGAAAATAAAACGGCTTGATGATAAAATTGTGCCAACAAAAAAGAAGAGGATGGTAGGAAGCAATGAGAACACCAATGGTTGCCGGCAACTGGAAAATGAACAAAGGGCTATTTGAAACCCGCGATCTGATCCGGGAAATTTACCCTGTCTTGCAGGGTGTGGAGGGCGTTGAGGTTGTGATCTGCCCGCCTTTTGTAGGGCTGGGCGTCGCGCAGCGTGAAGTTGAGGGCTCTGCCATCAAACTTGGCGCTCAAAATATGCATTGGGAGAATTCCGGCGCCTATACTGGCGAGATTTCCGCCGGAATGCTGCGCGAGCTGGTTGAATATGTGATCCTTGGTCACTCCGAGCGGCGCGCGATGTTTGGAGAAACTGATGAAACCGTCAATAAAAAAACACTGGCAGCGTTGACGCACGGGCTGAAGCCGATTGTTTGTGTGGGTGAAACCCTTGAAGAAAACCAGGCTGGCATTACTGCTGATGTGGTTGGTCGGCAGGTGAGGGCGGATCTGGCGGGACTGAGCGCTGAACAGGCGATGCAGGTTGTGATTGCCTACGAACCAGTCTGGGCAATTGGCACCGGTTTGGCTGCCACACCCGAAGGCGCGAACGCGGTACACAAAGACGTGATCCGTCCGATCTTGCGCGAAATGTTCGGCGCTGAAGTTGGCGATGGCATGCGAATTTTGTATGGCGGTTCGGTGAACCCCGGCAACGCTGCGGAGCTCTTCGGTCAGTCTGACAT
>LUZV01000022.1 GCA_001603765.1 Anaerolineales bacterium Chloro_02
CCTGGCGTCTCAACATCCTGTCGTTTGGGGACATTGAAGCAAAAACCCTGGGTGTCAATTTGCCCCAGGTGCGCGCCATCGTAATCGTCTGCGCCAGTCTGCTAACCGCCAGCGCGGTCTCGATCAGCGGCACGATTGGTTGGGTGGGGCTGGTCATCCCTCACCTTAGCCGCCTTATTGCCGGCAGCGATAACACGCGCTCTCTGCCGGTTACTCTGCTGATTGGCGCGCTTTTTATGCTTCTGATTGACACGCTCGCGCGCACGATTTCGGGTGTGGAAGTACCCCTTTCCATCCTCACTGGTTTCATCGGCGCGCCGCTCTATGGATTCTTGCTCTACAAACAAAGGACGCGATTGGAATGAGCACAACAGCGCTTCTGAAAGTTGAGAACCTCGGGTTTTCTTACGAAGGCAGCCGCCAAATTTTTGAAGGCATCAGCTTTGAGGTTCACCCGGGCGAAATTGTCTGCTTGCTCGGACCAAACGGCATTGGCAAGACCACTTTGCTCAACTGCCTGGCAAGACTGCGTGAGCCATCTTTCGGCAAGGTGCTGCTCAATGGCGAAAATATCTCACAGCTGTCCGCGCGGGATATCGCGAAGGTTGTGGGCTATGTTCCCCAGGTGCTGCGTCCCTCGTTTGACTATACCGTGCTCGAATATGTTGTAACAGGTAGCGCGCCCTGGCTTGGTGTTTTCGAAAAACCCAGGCACGGACACTATCAGCGCGCGGAAAGCGCCCTAAGGCAAATGGGTATCAGCCATCTTGCCAACAAGCCGTACACACGCATCAGCATCGGCGAACTTCAACAAGTCTCTATCGCGCGCGCGATCGCTCAGCAAACGCATCTGATCCTGATGGACGAGCCTACCGCCCACCTCGACTACGGCAATCAGCTCAAGGTTCTGCGCATGATCCGGGACCTGGCAGCCAAGGATTACGGTATCGTCCTTGCGACACACAACCCTGATCAAGTGCTCTTGCTGGACGCCAAAACGGCGGTCATTGACCGCGACGCGAACTTCCATTTCGGCACCTGGCAGGAAATATTGACAGAAGAGCTGCTCAAAGACATGTACGGCGTGCCTTTGCGTTTGATTCAGGTGGAGGGCATCAACCGCATGGTCAGTGTTGCCCCAAGTTTGTAGGAGGAAAGATGCTTATCGAGAAAGTCTTCCAAGCCGCGGGACCGTTTTTAGTAAACCGCGTTGTGACTGACGCTGTTTTAGGGCTCTCTCTGACCGCAGTTGAATTGGACGGCGTCGATATTGGCGTTTCTTACGTGCTGCGCGACAGCTTGCCGGCGGGCTGTTCCGCCTTTGGCTTTGCCCAACACATTATCGGGCAGCCGGCGGCGGAGGTTGCGCGCCTGGTAATTGAGGGCAGAGATGACGCCCAGCGCGGCGTTGGTATGGCGGTCCTCACTGCCGCCTCGCGCGCGCTTGACTTGCCTGATGAACCTGTTCTGCCTACCCCCTTTGGCATGGACGTACGTCCATCGGATAAAGTGGGCATGATCGGCTACATCCCACCAGTCGCGGATCAACTCGCGAAGATTTCGAGCAGAGTGGTGATCTTCGACAAGGGCTTAAACCTCAACGGCGGCGAGAGAGCGACGCAAGTTATGGATATGTCAATGCAGGCGGAAGTGCTGCCAGAGTGCGACCTGATGATCATCAGCGGCACAACCCTCATTAACGGGAGCATCGACCAATTGCTTGCATGGTGCGCAAATGCCCGCGAAATTGTCCTGGTGGGTTCCTCTACCCCGATGTTCGCAAGCGCCTTTAAGGGCACACGCGTAACCGCCCTGGCAGGCTCCTGGTGGGATCCAACTCACAAAAATGATATGTTTAAGAGGCTTTCCCTTTCTTGCGGGATCAGCCATCTGAAACCCATGATGATTAAGAAACTCACGCGGGTGGCATCATAATGACAGGGGCCGACCTGACATCCGCCGAATATTACAAGAAAGCAACCTCCTTTTGGAACTACCCGGAGGTGCCTTACGGCGCTGCTCTGCGCGAGATGATCAGGCCGAGCGATGTGGTGGCGGATATTGGCTGCGGCATCGGTGTTGTCAGCTGTTTTCTGGCGGGTATAAGCAGGCAAGTGATCGCGATCGATAAGGATAAAGCCGCCCTGAACGTTTTGCGCGAAGATATCAAACGTTTGGGGATTAAGAACATTGAAGTTGTCCACGCCAATTGGCCCGATGTTCAGACGGCGGATTGGGATGTGGCGGTGGCTTTCTATCATCATCGCTTCGGATACACGACCGAACAGGTTGACACCTTACGCAGAAAAACACGCCGCAGTGGAATAATGGTGAATCAGGGCGTTCGCCCTCGGGAAGGGTTCTATGAGTCCCTTGGCTCTTTGTTTGGCATCACCAACAACCCTGATTCCTGCGTTGGCAGCTGTTATGTACGCGGCAGGCTGGAACAGGCTGGGTTTGCGGTAACATGCGATGACGTCTTCCACGATTTTGGGCAGCCTGTTGACACCGTTGAAGACGCTGTGCGCTACGCGATGCGGCAGCTGAAGCTGCATGAAAGCGATCGCCCGCGTCTGGAGGGGATTGTTCTGGACCATGTGGAATATGTGAATGGTCAGATGGTCTTACCGATCAAACGCTTCAACTGTCTGTTGCGATTTTATCAACAGGCTGCTTAGATCGACAGCAAAACCGCATAATAGGTCAACTCAAATAGATGTGAGAAGGTTAAATTGTCTGTGCAAACCTTTTATTAACCATTCTACAATTTTCGCATTGTGCTATGATTAATTAACCCTTTTTCAGCATACATTTTATTGGAGGATTCGATGCGTACCAAAACGATTAAAACCTTATCCGCGATTTTGATAGTCCTTGTTTTAGTCACAATTTCCTGTGAATTCTCATTTGATCTTGGCGGGAAGAAGAACAAAACCGCCACCCCGGTAACTCAACAAGTCACCTCTGCGCCATTGGAGCCGGCTGTCAAGCCAACAGAAGCCGCTGTTACGCTTCCAACAGCCGCCAAACCCACTTCCGTCCCGCCCACTAACGCCCCAATTCAACAGCCAACCGAAGCCCCGGTTCAACAGCCGACCGATACCCCTGAGGTGGTTTACGAATCGGAACCTTATTACACAGAACAGTTCGATTACGTTCCGGATAACTGGTATTTCGAAGTCCTAAAGGGCAACGAAAAAAAGACTGACATTTCAGTTGGTAAGGGACAGCTGACCTTTACCATCGAAGATTATGACACCTACGCCTATGTTTTCTATGATGATTACACCTACACAGATGTCTATATTGAAACCTCAGCGAAAAACCGAGGGGTAAATGACAACATGATCTCGCTCGTTTGCCGCTACTCGGATTCGGGTTTCTATGAGGTCAACATCACCAACGGCGGTCTCTATGATATCTATGCCTATGTAAGCACCCTGAATATCGGCTATCAGAGGCTCTATAACGGTGGGTCAAAAAATATCAATATGGGTCTGAAAAGCAATGTCTTTGGCATGACCTGCAAAGGCAATGAAATTTCTCTCTACATCAACGGAAAACTGGAACGAACCGTGGCAGATAACAAATACAATCTGCCAGAAGGTCGGATTGGTGTCGGAGCCTCTTCGTTTAACAGCACTCCGGTTGTCATCGATTTCGACTATGTTTACATTGATGTCCCGTAGACAATTGTCTTAATTACCATTCTTAACACAAACGGAGACCTTGGCGGGTCTCCGTTTTGTTTTGGCAGGTCAGCAAAATTAAATCAAGCTGAGATGCCAGTGCTTTCCCTTGGATATTATTTCCACCTTAAGCCGCTCACCGCCATTGCTCACCTCAAAACACGCCATTTCTGGTGCCAATTCGAGGGTATGCCAGCGCGCGCCAGTCAGCCACGCGTTAGCCTGCCTGAAAGCCGCCATCTCGCGCATCACGTTCGCGCTGCCGTGTTCCGAACCGGTATGCCAGTCCATCTTAGGGCGCGCCTCGTCAAAACCAAGCGCCCCACCCGCGTGGATCGACTGCCGCTGAGTGAGTTCCTGCTCACTGCCGTAGTAAACAATCGGCGCGCCGGGTAGAAGATAGAGCAATCTCAGGGCTGCTTCCTGGGCAGAAGGTGAATTCCCAGCGGCGAAGAAAAAGCGGTTCATGTCGTGATTGTCGATAAACGCCGGGCGTGAAAACCCGCGTGGATAGGCTGCCCAATAGTTTTCCAGGTAGCCTGCCAAACGGCTGAGCGACCATTGCCCCGTGGCAAACGTTTCGCGCAGAGCCTGGCAAGTTTGAAAGTCCAACGCGCCATGCATGCTGCCCGCGAAGCTGATCTGCTCATCAGCTGGCGCCACGATTTCACCAAACGTCCAACATTCAGGATTCACGTCCAGACAGGCGCGCTGAAAAGCCACCCAAAACTCCCTCGCGGGACCGTTCGCGTAGTCCAGCCGAAAACCGTCCGCCCCGAACCTCAGCCAGTAGCGGGCAGCCTCCAGCAGGTGATCCCTGGCGGGGCTTCCCGGAGCAAGGTTAAGGCAGGGCATGCCCGGAACGTCATAGAAACTCTGATACTCAGGCCATTTTTTCCATCGAAACCAAGCCATATCCGCTTTTTCACCTGCCAGCGCGGATAGAAAACGGGCATGCTGGTTGGAGCAGTGATTGGCAACAAAGTCTAACAAGACGCGCAGGCCCTTGGAATGGGCTGTGTCAAGCAGTTCACGCAGGTCAGCTTCAGTTCCCAAGCGCGGCTCAACCTTAAAATAGTCGCTGATATCGTAGCCATGATGACTGGGGGAAGCGAAAACAGGCGTTAACCAGAGGGTATTGAACCCCAGGTCTTTGATGTGGTCAAGCTTTTCAATCACTCCGCGCAGGGTGCCCCCAAAGGGTCGGGTTAGGTCAGCCGTCTGAAGCCAGGTTTTACCGGCACCGGGGTTGAAGCGATCCACGAAAATTTGGTAAACAATGGCGCTGTCTGCCCAGCGCGGTGTTTGATTGCGATGGGTGAACCACAGCCTGAAGATCGTGGCGGTGCCGGACTCCGCTGCCTGGTTATCCGCAAAAAGCTGTTCACCGCCAGGCAGCTCCGCCCAAATCTGATAGATCATCTCGCTTTCAGCGGGCACGCCCACAAAATCCGCCTCCCAGTCCCTCAACCAGCCCCAGAGAAGCGTATCCCAGCGCCAGGCGACAGGTTCAAAGGGTTTTTCCTGCCAGCTTTTGCCCTGATCCAGGCTGTAGCGCAGCCAAACGCCCTGAACAGGCAGGTCAGAGCTGCTGCTGACAGTGAGGCGAAAGGGCTGATCTGGCTCAGGATGCCAGGGTGAAACCCGGTAGGCATGGTGAAGCCCCCGATTTTGCGTGATGTAGTGCAAAGACCCCTTGGCGGGCTGGTCAAGATCGCCAAAAAGATGGTCAGGGTAAAGGTGTTTTCCCACATTAACCTCGCGAGGATTTTGATAAAAATTCTACGCCACCTTACAGAATTATGATAGGCAGATACCTCCTGTTTGCAATTAATAGGGTGGGATCTTAAGTC
>LUZV01000212.1 GCA_001603765.1 Anaerolineales bacterium Chloro_02
AGGGGCAAATCTTAACACACAGACCGCAAGCGACGCAGGTGGCTTCGTCTACTTTAGCCACCTGATAGGGTGTCTTCTTACCACTTTCAACAGCTATCGTCTTTACGGCGTTTATCACACCTGAAATGTGTATCTTTTGCGGACAGGCAGGGTAGCACAAGTCGCAAGCGGTGCAGAGCCAGGTGGTTTTATCAGCAAAGGCGTCTTCGGTCAGGTTGAAAACAGCCTCGCGGATGAGCCTGCGCGGGTTGTAAGTGCTCTCGAGCTTGGTTTGGATCATACATTTGCTGGTGCATGTGCCGCAAGAATAGCACATCATCAGCATCTCGCCACCAGGGATGGCTTTGACGCGTTCGGAGAGGGCGTTTGGATCCGCGTAACTGCTCATGCCACCACCTTTCTGCCGATCATCTCGTCAACGATAAAATCAACCTGAACCATTGCCTGCGCCACACCGGGAACGTCACCCAATTTGGTGAGTTTCTTTTCCATTTCAGGGCGCAAGCGCTCAATTTCAGCTTTCAGGACGTCTTCAGGGATGGCATCCAGCGAAGCCTGCATCTCATTGATCACACGGGCATATTTATCGCCCTCAGCCGCGCTGATCCACTCCACCCTAAAGCGACCAGGACTCATTTGCATGCGTTCGAACATTTTTTCGAGCCTGGCTGCGCGTTTCGCGCCGGCAATCTGACCGGTGATGTAGTGGCAGTCCTGCGGATGGCATCCGGAGTAGAGAACCGCGCCAGCGCCAAGCCGATAGGCTTCATAAATCAGGTCGGCATCCATCCGCGCGGAGCACATCACGCGCAGACCGCGCTCATTGGCGCTGTATTCAAAATGCGAAGTTCCAGCCAGATCCGCGCCGCCGTAAGAACACCATTGGCAGCGGAAAGCGAGGATTTTCTTCTCGGGCTCAACAGCCAAAAGCGTGCGGATTTGCGCCAGAACCTGCGCGTCGGTGAAATGGAGCTGGGTGATCGAGTCGTGCGGGCACTCGCCTACGCACGCGCCGCAGCCGTGGCACTTCGCGGTGATTACTTCCGCCGCGAGACCTTTGGTGTAATCAATCGCGCCGTATGGGCAGGCGCGTTCGCAAATGCCGCAAGCCTGTCCCTTCGCGCTCACGCAGCGATCGGGCCAAACGACCGCCACGGTCGGTTCGATCTGCCAGCTATCCGAATGCAGGATGCGCGAGGCGCGGGAAGCAGCCGCGGAGCCCTGCGCAACGCTGGCGGGGATGTCTTTGGGTCCCTGACAGGCGCCAGCAAAGAAGATGCCGTCCGTGGGGCTGTCCATCGGGCGAAGTTTGGGGTGGTATTCCATGAACCAGCCGCCAGGCGACTGCGCCACGTTGAGCACTGAGCTCATGTGGTTTTGGTCGGGTTGAGGCACTGCCGCTTGGTTCAGCATGACCATATCGTATTCATGTTCCACAACTTTGCCGAGCGTAATATCCTCGGAAGCGATGAAGAGCTGATGTGTGTCGGGGTCTTCGGTAATTTCGGAGGGGCGTCCCTGGATAAAGCGGATGCCTGCTTCGCGCGCGCGATCGTAAAACTCTTCGTAGCCTTTTGATGGCGTGCGGATGTCGATATAGTAGATGGAAATTTCCGTGTCGGGGTTCATCTGCTTGAGGAGCAGCGCGTTCTTGATGGCGTACATGCAGCAGAAATTCGAACAACTCTGGTTGTAGCGTTTATCGCGCGAGCCGACGCAGTTGATGATACCAATGCGTTTTGGCGATTTTCCGTCGCTTGGGCGGATCAGCGCGCCGTGGGTGGGACCAGCTGAGTTATTAAGTCGTTCCATTTCCATGGCGGTGATCACATTTGGGAAGCGCCCATAGCCGTACTCGGTCATGGGGGTTGGGTCAAAATGACCAAAACCAGTTGCCACCACGATGGCGCCGATCTCCTGCTCAACGAGTTTATCTTCCATGCTGAAGTCAATCGCTTCAAGAGCGCCGCACGCTTCCACGCATTTGTAGCAGTGGATACAGGCGTCCATGTCTATGTTGTAAATCAGCGGCACAGCCTGGCTCATGGGGATGTAGGCAGCCTTACGAGGGGCAAGGTTTAGCTCGAAATAATTAGGGATTTCAACCGGGCAGGCTTTCGTGCAGGCGCCGCAACCGTTGCAGCGGTCCGCGCGAACATATTTGGCTTTCTCGCGAAGAGTCACGACAAAATTGCCGACGTAGCCTTCGACTTTTTCAACTTCGGTAAAGGTTTTTACTTCAATCAGGGGCTGACGCGCCGCGTCAACCATTTTTGGCGCGAGAATTCATATACTACAGTCCATCGTTGGAAAGGTCTTGTTAAGCTGCGCCATGACCCCTCCAATCGTTGGTTCTTTTTCTACTAGGGTAACCGGGATATTCTGTTCTGCCAGGTCCAGCGCGGCGTTGATGCCGGCCACGCCACCGCCGATGACCAGGGCGCGTTTAGTTACGGGCACTTTGATCATGTCGAGCGGGGTTAAAAATGCAGCTTTCGCGACAGCCGCGGCTGTCAGGTCTTTGGCTTTTTCGAGCGCGCCTTCGCGATCGTGTCCGTGCGCCCAAGTGCACTGTTCGCGGATATTCGCCATTTCCATCAGGAAGGGGTTCAGCCCGGCTTCAGCCACGCAACCGCGGAAGGTTGGTTCGTGCATGCGCACTGAACATGCCGAAACAACTACACGGTTTAATCCATACTTGGTAATATCTTCTTTAATGAGGCGCTGACCGCTGTCAGCGCAGGCGTACATGGTATCGATGGAGCGGACAACGCCAGGCAGTTTGCCAGCAAAATCGACAACCTCTTCGGGAGGGATGACGCCGGCAATGTTGCTGCCGCAGTGGCAGATGTAAACTCCGATGCGGGGCTCATCCTGTGGAAAGTCCGCGGAATGGCTATTGGTGATCGGGTCTTCACTCATTTGGGCTCCGTTGCCTTTTGAGGAATTTCAAAGGATTCTGCAATCAGATTGCGGCGGGTTCGCTGGGCGCGCTGGTCGGGTGTGGTGAGCGATAACGCGTCTTTAGGGCACCACTTTACGCACTGCGGACCTTCGGGATCGTCTTTGCACTGATCGCAGATTTCCGCCAGGGTAGTTTTGGGGTTGATGGAAATCGCGCCGAAATCGCAGGCTTCAATGCACCAGGCACAGCCGTCGCATTTGGTGGCGCTGACATCGATAATGCCGGTTATCGGGTCCTGGGTGAGGGCGTCGCGCGGGCAGACGATCACGCAGGGAGCGTTTTCGCAGGTGCGGCAGGCGATTGCGGTGATGAGCACTTCATCCACGCGCACGGTGCGAATGCGGCTGCGGTAGGAATTGTATTCCCCAGTTTTTGCGAAAGAACACATATATTCACAAAGCTGACAGCCCACGCAAAGGTTGGGGTCGCAATCAATGTAGGCATATTTTGACGTACTGGTTGCCATAAGCTCCTCGTTAAACTCCGATTTGTTCAGCCACATCCGGCATGCCGAGTTTGATCAACAGCTCTTTGGGGATCAAACCTTCCTCAGTCCAGCCTTTGGCTTCGTAGTAAAGTTTCTTCATATATTGAAGTTCTTCATCTGTTACAAATACACCCGCGCTGGGACCTTTCGTGAAGGCATCATGCTTCCAGCGCCAGGGTAGATCATCATCTTCTTCTTTCCAACCCTCACGGATGTTGAAGGCTTTTTTAATTGTACAAGCGCGCACGCCGATCAGGTCCACATCCGCGTATTCATAATTCCAACCGGTTGTCGCGTTGATCAACTTCGCGATGGCAGGCCAGGCTCCGGCGCGGTCTGCCTTGCCAGTAAAACTGCGGCGAATGAACTTACAGAGCGGGAGTGTGTCATAAACGGCGGCATATTCTTCTGAATCAGCAGCAACGCGACCGCGGGTTTCGTCCACTGTAAAGCGGTTGGTTTCGCCCTTCATGTCCGGGTCATAGGCGGCAGACCGGTTGTGGCAGCCGCCGCGCGTGCCGGTGGCAAGCCCAACAGCAAAAGTTTTGAGTGAGCGGGCATCATAGCCGGCGGACTCTAAACCTTTGGTATTGACAGCCCATTTATAGCTTTCCGTCCCGCGTTCTTTATCGATGATCTGGCTGGCGATGCGTGTGCCCTGGGAAAGGATTTTGCCGATTCCCTCCTGGTCGCGGATCATCTCCGCGACGGCGACGGCGGCATCTCCGGCTCCAAAGGTTAATTCAAGCCCTTCGGGGTGCGCTTTGCTGGCAAAATCTTCTTTCTTCAGCACGCCTTTCTCGTAACACTCCATCGCCCAACCGATGGTGACGCCCATACTAATGCTGTCCATGCCGTCATGATCTGAGATGGTGATGAGTTTGATGGCGGCGCGCATGTCTGAGATGCCGAGGTTAGAGCTATTGGCAAACAAGCTTTCATATTCGATGCCAGTCATCGCGCCGGCGAATGGACCGGTTTTAACCATTGACATCTGTTCACAGGCGATCGGGCACTGGGCGCAGGCGATCACCTTCACTTTGTGATGCTTGTCGAGATACTCGCCGCTAACGAGCTCCGCGTCTTCAAAAACACCTTCCTGGAAGTTGCGCGTAGGTAAAACGCCCATCTTGTTGGTGTTAAGCAGACCGGTTGAGGTTCCGAAGATGCGGTATTTCTCTGTGTCTTTACCCTGAGCGCTCTTGGAGATGTCGTAAGAGAGTTGATTGAGACTTGCTGGGTCAAACACTTTTACACCGTGCGTGCCGCGCACGGAAAGAGCCTTGAGCTTCTTATTTCCCCAGACCATACCGTGCCCGGTTCGCCCGAGTTGTCGTCCGTCATTGGTGACGTTGGCATAGCGCACAAGATTTTCGCCGCAGGGTCCGATCGTGCAGGAACGGATTTGCTCATCACCAAGTTTCTCTCGGATAGCTTCTTCAGTTTCGAAGGTACCCTTACCGAGCAGGTAGGTGGCATCATTAAACTGAACCCGGTCATCATCAATGAAAAGCTGAGTCCATTTATCGCAGCTATTGTGCAGAACCAGACCATCCCAACCGGCGCGTTTGAGCGCGATTGAGAACCAGCTGCCCGAGAGGCTGTCGCCTATGAAACCTGTCAGAGGTGATTTTGATGCCAGCCCAAATTTCCCGCCGACAGGTACAGGTGTGCCGGTAAAGATGCCGTTGGCAAAGCAGATCGGGTTGCCGTCGTCCAGAGGGTCACAGCCAGGGGTGATGTTTTCCCAGAGAAGGCGTGATGCCATCGAGACGCCACCGATCCATAGCTTGTACCACTCTTCCGGTTTCGTTTCGATCCAGGTTTTCTTGGTTTTGAGGTCAACATGAAGGATTTTGCCGCTATAACCGTGCATACATACTCCTATTAATAGTCATTCTTGCAAACTTAACAAATCTGGCATGATGGATGAAGAGCGATTTTTAATTGTCACTGATTGTAAGTATAACTTAA
Source organism: Anaerolineales bacterium Chloro_02 (assembly GCA_001603765.1). GTDB lineage: Bacteria > Chloroflexota > Anaerolineae > Anaerolineales > Anaerolineaceae > Mesolinea. The sequence goes on from LUZV01000212.1 coordinate 5,427, forward strand.
TCTACCAAAACCGTCAGAAATTCGATCGGCTGGGATTGGCAAGTTACAAGATAGAAAGCAAAGAAAAGTGTAATAAAAATGCTCAATGATTGAATAATATTTATCAGCGTTACGACATTTGTGCGTTAGGTTATGGAATTGTTAC
>LUZV01000213.1 GCA_001603765.1 Anaerolineales bacterium Chloro_02
AAATTGCAAATATTAATCTTTTCATTTTTCCTCAATTTCTAGGGCAACATTCAATGATGAACTACTTGTCCTGTGTTAAGTATAAACGTTGATGGGCGTTTAAATGTTCCAGTAGAGGGATTATTGGGGGATTTTTAGGTAGGCATTGTAGTCTATCCAGTAAATCGCGACGGCAGCGGCAGCCACAAACGCGCCATAAAGCAGCACAAAGACCCAGGCGCGCGGTCTTTGCGCCGTGGCGATCCGCTCAAAAACGGATCTGATCGCTTTGATCTGATTGGCAAGCGAGAACAAAATAAATCCGAGCCAAGCGCCGAAACTATTCAGGATCAAATCATCCACATCAAAAACGCGGATGATAAAGTTGAGCTGGATGAGCTCAATGGTCAGCGAGATTGACAAGCCAAGCAGAATAGCCAGCCAGCCTTTATGGCGGCTTGGGCTGAGCACCGAGACCAAAAACCCGATCGGGATAAAGATCAGGACGTTGCCAACGATGTTGATGATGACAACGCGCCAGGTGTCGATCTGGTTGATGGCGATCGCCCGCCGCACCATTAACGCCAATCCGCGCAGCGGAACTAAGTTAGGTGTCTCAGGGGTGCGATCTAATGTGAGAATAAAGGGTTCCAGTGTGCGTTGGATCAGGAACCAAAGCAAAAGAAAAAGCGCTGAAAATGTCAATTCACGCAAAAGATCGCCGCGTTTATGAACAGCGTAGCGCATCAGGCGGGCAAAAACCCAGCCAATTGATGCTGCTAAAAACAACAAATTAATGTCGTAAGTCAGAAAAATCATTGTATTCTCCATGTTCGCATTGTAACGCAAATTGGGATTGGCTTTTTTTGGATGGATAAATCCAATTTGGGGCAGGTATAGAATGATTTGGAAAGGGTTTACAAATCCTGTGCTATGATTCAATCATCAAAGCAAACGCGGCAGGAAAGAGAGCTGTAAGATGGCAAAGACCTTATTGTTAATGCGGCACGCAAAATCAAGCTGGAAGGATAAGAAACTGAGCGATTTCGACCGCCCGTTAAAACGAAGGGGAGTAAAAGCGGCGAAGCTGATGGGAAAAGTTCTGACTGGGGCTGAGCTCGTTCCGCAGTTGGTCCTTTCCTCGCCAGCGGAAAGAGCAAAACAAACCGCAGAAATTGTCTCAAAAGAGATGGGTTTCAAGGGAAAACTAGCCCTCGTTGAATCCTTCTACATGGCAGAGCCTCGGGATTATCTTAATGCGCTCGCAAGCTTACCGGATGAGATTGAGCGAGTTTTGTTGGTTGGGCACAACCCGGGGCTTGAAGATCTTGCGAACGGACTGGATGGAAGGTCTGGCGAGATGCCGCCGGGCGCGGTGGCTTATTTTTCGTTGGGCATAAAACATTGGTCAGACCTTAACCGGCTCCCCGACGCTGAGTTGATCAGCTTTTGGGATCCTGGCAACATGGATCTGGAAGAAATGGAGGCAGAAATGGGCAAGGATAAGGATAAGAAAGACAAAGATAAGAAGGATAAGAAAAAGGACAAAAAAGACAAGAAAAAGGATAAAAAGTAAGCACGATTTTTAAGTAAATCTTAGGTCCAGTTTTAATCGAAGCATTGCCCTTCGATTATGGTAAGTTGTGCCTTTTTTTTGAACAATGAGTAACAAACAGCTTTCTCATTCCCGGCACATAAATCTCAGAAAGGACTGATTTCATCGTTTACCTCGCTCTGAGCGTGTGATTAATTTTGGCTAATGGCAACAGCCGGCTCAAAGGGGGTTATCAGAGTGTGTGCCAATAGAATTTTCTTTTACTCCTCGTGGGTTGCTGTTAGGTTAATCGCGTCAAAGCGGGCTTATGCAATTCGGGAGATATTTAATCCAATCGTTGCGCGGCGGTATAATCGTGAGCGTGTGCAATCCAGATTGGATAAGCAGCGCGAAACTGGCAGGAGAACAAAAGACACATTATGCGCAAGAAACGGTTTTTAATTATCACGAGTGATGCCGGTTATGGGCACCGCAGCGCGGCGGTTTCGGTTTCAAAGGCGCTGGAAGTTTTATTCCCCGGGCAGGTGGATTGCCAGGTCACTAACCCAATCCAGGAAACTGATACTCCGACTGTGATGAAACCAATCGAAAAAGGCTACGACCTCAGCGTGCGGTATGGCCCTGGGTTGTACCGGCTCAGCTATGAGGTCAGCGATTCCAGATTTATGAGCGAAATGGTGGAGGGAGCGCTTGGTATCATTCTTCAGAAGATCCTGACAGAGGCGATCGCCAGCTTTAAACCGGACGCGATCCTTAACACCAACCTGATGTTTAATAAGCCCATCGGGAAGGCTCTGCAGGAATTTGATCGCTACATCCCCGCTTATACCGTCGTAACCGACCTGGCGGACGTGCACTCGCTGTGGTTCGCGCCGGAGCCTGACCTGTTTTTCCTCGCTAACGAATGGGTGAAGGTGAAAGCGCTGGAAAACGGCGTGCCAGAAGAAAAATTGGTGATCTCAGGCATTCCAGTCAGCCCGGATTTCGCGCTCAATCAGGTGGACAAACAAGCGCTGCGCGGGTCTTTGGGGTTAGCTCCAGATCGCCTGACCGTGCTTTTTGTGGGAAGCGGCAGAGTTAGCAACCTGGAGGAATACTTGGAGGCGCTTGAGGGTATTGACGCTCCGGTTCAGGCGGCAGTCATCGCAGGCGGTAATGATGGGCTTTATAAAGCGCTCATTGGCAGAAGCTTTAATTTTCCGCTTGAGGTGCGCAACTTTGAACGTAATGTGCCTCAATGGATGATGGCGGCGGATGTGCTGGTGACCAAAGCTGGCGGGTTAATCGTCTCTGAGGGGTTGGCTGCTGGAGTGCCGATTTTGTTGATTGATTACTTGCCGGGGCAAGAAGAAGGCAATGTGCGCTATCTGCTCAGCCATCAAGCAGGCGCGTTGGTGCAGAACGTGGGCGAGTTCCGGGCGATGATGCGCTATTGGCTGGCAAACGGTGATAAAAACCTGCTCCGTGCCGCGCAGGCGTCAGCAAGTGTCGGGCACCCTGAGGCGGCGATGACCGTGGCAAAAGCTCTGTGGGAAGCAGTTAACTTAGACCAAGACTCTAAGCTCCTTCCGCCAAAAACGGTTACAACTGCCAAATAACGCTCTAATCATCAATCGAACAGTTCATCTAAATCTGGCCGGACCAGGTCGAGCGCGGCTGCCTTTGCCAGCAGCTCGGGCAAGGTGCGCGCTTTAAACTTAGCGCGCAGGTTATTGGAGTAGCGGCGCACCGAGCGCGGTTGGATATGGAGCTGGTAAGCGATCTGATCGGCGTTTTCGCCCGCGCATAAACCCTGAAGCGTTTGGAACTCCCTGGGCGTGAGGTGAATGTGGGGGTAGTCATCCGGCGCGGTGAGAGGCATGATCACCACCACATGATGGACGCGGAAAGCCTGCCAGGCTTGCGTCGGTGAAGGTTCGTAGGGCAGATAGCTTTCCCAATCGCCGCGGTTAATCGTCTGGACGATGATTTCAGGGCGCTCGCGGACCTCGCTGATCTGAACCCTTCCGGTTTCATTGAAAATAAACAGTTGTGTCAACCCTGCACCTGCGATAATAGAATATATGTTCTATATTATCACGGGTCAAGGCAGCGTTGTCAAGTTGAAATGCGGCATTATGCCATGTGTTTATGGCAACGCGATTAATGAAATGCTGACCTCCTTATTTATTTATCTGATAATGAGACGCAGACGCGAACTTGCCTTACCGTCACGAAGCGGTTTCGGCGGGAACCATTGAGCGGTCGCGGTCGAGGGTATGGTAAGCATAGACGGAAAGCAGCCCAACCACAGCGGCGACAAACCAAGGTGAACGAATGCCGTATAGATCTGTCAGGATGCCAGCCGCGAAGGGTCCGATTGCCACGGCGAGGTGCCAGGTGAGCCCAAACATGCCCAGGTACCGTCCGCGCTGATCCGGCGGCGCCATGTTTGCCACAAAAGTGGTAGCGGTTGGGGCTGTAATCAGCTCCCCTAAGGTCATCACCACCATTGCCAGCCAGAAGCTCCAAAACTGGCTGCCGACACCCACGATTAACATCGCAGCCACATAAAAAAGCGCTCCGATGGGCATAACTTGCGTGTCGCGGCGGCGCTGCGCGATCCGCGTGATGAACACCTGCAGAAAAACCACCATCAGCGCGTTGGTCGTAGGAATCCAGCTAAAAGAGGATTCAGAGACGCCGAAGTTCTGCTTGATATAAACTGCCAGAAGAACCCACATCAAGGAAGCACAGATTTCCATGAGCGTGAACGCGCCCAGCATATGGGCAAAGGGCTTGTTGCCCAGAGCCTCGCGGTAGACGCGGATTTGATCTTTTAAGCTCTCAGATTGGGCATCCGGATCGCGTTTTAGAGTTTCGCGCAGGAAGAACAGGGTAATCAGGGCATAAAGGACTAGGGCAAGTGCCGCGCCCAGGAAGCCAAGGCTGTAATTGCTGGAAAGAACAATTCCACCGAGAATCGGACCCAGCGCGACGCCAATATTGCGCCCCATGCGGAAGATGCTGTAGCCCTGGATGCGGTCTTCGGGTTTGAGCATGTCCGCCAGGATGGCATCAGATCCAAGACGATAAAGCGGTCCAAAGATACCCGAAGCAATCATCAGAAGCGCGAAATGCCAGTAGGAGGTGGCGAGACTATAACCAAAATAAGCCAGAGCGGAGCCAAACAGACCCACCGTCATGATGCTCTTCCGCCCAAAACGGTCGACCAGTGAGCCAGCCAGGATGGAGGCGGTTAGCCCTGAGAGCGAGTTGATACTCATCAGGCTGGTAACTGCCGCCATAGGGAGGCTGAGCATCTCGCTGGCGTAGATGGTCAAAAAAGGCCAGACCATGGTTGTGCCGGTAGTGGAAATAACCAGACCGAGCAGCATTAACCAAAATTGGGAGGGGTATTTCTTGAACATAGGCATCAATAGTTTATGGGGCGGAGATTGGAAAAGCCGCCTCACAGGTGAAGCCCTGAGGGGCAAATAGCGTCTCGTAACTGTTCATGTCAAAATAGAGTGTGACAGCCTGAGGAATCTGGGCATATTCAATGCGGTAAGGGTCAACGATCACGCCCTGCGCGTTAAATTGAGGAAGCTGGCGGGTAAAAAAGACTTCTTCATTATTGGGTCCGCGTAAGGTAAGAAGGTAATTCTCCTGGCGGGTGCGACCGTCGTAGAGGTTGGTATTGCCGGTGCGAATGGGGTTTTCGGGACTGTAGCCGTAGGTACTGTCCTGGGCGATGTCGCAATACATCAGTTGAGACGCTTCGAGGAAGTGCACAGACTGCTGCAGCCGATCTAAGATTGGCGCGCCTGAATGCTCCCAAAGAGCGGCGGAGTCATCCGAAGTGGCAAGCCCAAACATGGAAAAGCAGCGCTGATTAACCTGGATAACCTGCAGTGCGCCGATGGAGGTCTGGTTGAAGACCTTCGCTTGCAGCTGGACCCGCAGCGCGGTTCCTGATTGGGTGGCGAGCGGTGAAGATACACTGACCTGCAGGTTGGATATATCCGCTGCCATTTTTTGGACAATGGTGTCAAGGCAGGCTTGCGTCGTGGAACCCTCGGGGGCAGGTTCACTCGTCAGGCTAAAAAAGAGGGTTTCTTCCGCATTGCTGAGCGTGACCAAAGGGCTCTTGATGTGAACAGAAAGCGGAACGCCGCTTTCATCCCAGGTTGTGACAGGCACAAAAGAATACATCCCGGATGAAACC
>LUZV01000214.1 GCA_001603765.1 Anaerolineales bacterium Chloro_02
CTTCAATACGATTGAAATCATGTCTCGAAACAAGTTGGAGCAATTGAGAAAAGATTGTGCTGCTATGCACCGTGGCCTGGTTCTCCTTTTGTTACGGTGCGTTATAGGCAAATGCACGATACCACAAGAGGCAGAACTCAGGCCTGTTTACTGATTCTTAACCGGATAGTAGTGATTTTGCCTCAACCCGCCGAATGCTTTTCCTATCCATGCAGTCTCAGATCAATTCTTTGAATAATTCTGTATCAGACATAGTTGGTCTGGTCGTCATGAGGCTCTTCTTGGCAGAGCAACAAGGTGTGCGACTCCTCGGCCGAAGCCGATTGGCCGTCTCAATCGCCCGAAGGCTCTCATGTCGTTTCCGACGTAGACGCCACTCTGGAAATCATCGAGAGGTTGGAGGAGTCTCAATCGCCCGAAGGCTCTGGTGTCGTTTCCGACCAATTCAAAAATCCGTTCCTCCCGTTTCGAATTCGAAAGTCTCAATCGCCCGAAGGCTCTGGTGTCGTTTCCGACTGAAACGGCTGTTGAGTGGTTGGCAATGAAGCTTGGAGGGTCTCAATCGCCCGAAGGCTCTGGTGTCGTTTCCGACATTGATGGAGAAAAATATCTCATCTGCGGTAGTAACAAGTCTCAATCGCCCGAAGGCTCTGGTGTCGTTTCCGACAGTTTATGGGCGAGGATATCTTTGGTGAAAGGAGAGTCTAGTCTCAATCGCCCGAAGGCTCTGGTGTCGTTTCCGACGTTAGAATAGCTCTCGGTGACGTGTTCCGTGAGGAAGTTGGTCTCAATCGCCCGAAGGCTCTGGTGTCGTTTCCGACTGCCGAGAGCTGTCCGTTGTATCATCCTGATTTCACGTCTCAATCGCCCGAAGGCTCTGGTGTCGTTTCCGACAAAGGATTAGCATTAGCTAATGGAGATTATATTTTAAAGTCTCAATCGCCCGAAGGCTCTGGTGTCGTTTCCGACCCTGGGGTAAGCTCCTTAAAATACTGCTCGTATCGCTCCGTCTCAATCGCCCGAAGGCTCTGGTGTCGTTTCCGACTGCACGCCTGGCAGGCCGCATCCGGCAAGGGCCGGGAGGCCCAAAAGGGGTAACCTCTATTTTCACAATCTTTTAGCATGAAAAAATCGCCCGCCAAAGCAGAAACTTTTCTCTCAAACCGGCCCTAAGTAAGGCTTTGCTGAAAGGCGGTAACCTCCCTCGATTTTGCCCATTTTGTCAGACTCCACTAAATGACAACAAAATCAGGATCTTGTATGATGACTCCCTGCCCGATCACCTTGACCTTCGAGGCACACTGAACACAGAGCAGGTAAAAGCGAACGCTGTCTTCGGCGGGATCGATAAGGCCTGCGATGCGCTTTGCGAGCGTCTCCACGCTGTCAGCGGTAAGCCTCGTTTCGAATACCGAATACTACACCCGCTCCCCGTAGTCCTTGAGCGCCTTGGCGACCCGAAGCCGTCGGATTCCATCTAGTGTAGCATCCCGTAAGTTCATCCATATTATGCGACCAACGGCTTCCCCGAGT
>LUZV01000023.1 GCA_001603765.1 Anaerolineales bacterium Chloro_02
CCATTCCACCCGCAATGGGGGTTGGGGCCCAGCCCGATCCGCATGTCCCGCCCTCCTCCGCGCACCTTGCCCGCTGCGGCGCAATAATACCACTACCTTATATACATCATAATATTTTACTTGACACTCAACCCAATGAGGAGTATCCATAGGCTGGAAAATGAGTAGAGTAAAAAATGACCCACAACTACCTGAGATGTCCGGCAGCTCCTGCTGCCGCAGATGCGCGGTTTGGCATGGCGAATTCTGGGAAAGGGGGTGGCGTGCTCCATACCGGGAGCTGCGGCGAAATGGGGTTTGGAATGTGATGCCGCGGCCCGGAGTTCCGTTTCGTGTGCAATCTTGATAAGCCGGCTTGGGTAGGTTTTTCCGCCTTCAATAATCATATGCAAGCGCTTCAGTAGCTGATCTGGAAATTGGGGATCCTAGTCAACCTGTCGAGGAGATGCGAGATGAGTGTCAATGTTGACGCGCTCAAGTGCATTGGGTGCATGGCTTGCGAGATGGTGTGCGGCTATCACAGGGATGATGCCTTTGCTCTGCTGTCGTCGTCCATCCTTCTTTATCGGGCTCGTGAAAAGAAGGACTACTTCGGCCTCGTAATCAAGGCGGAGGATGCGTTGGTTGTTGCGCGGCCGGAAGGACTTGAGGTTAATAAGATCGGCGTGGCGGAACCGGAAAGCGATTCAGGGCCGAAAAAGGAAGCGGATGCTTCGGCCAAACCCATGCTCCTGCGAGAAGCCTGTGATCTTTGCGATGGTATGAAATATGGACCCATGTGCGTGAAGATCTGTCCTGTGGATGCGATTTCTGTGGCAGAGGGGGGAGAGTGAGATGGAGTACATTTCATCGGGAAAGATACTGGTCGTGGACCTGGCAACGGGAAATGCATCCGATGAGGAACTCAGCGACGACCTCGTGAGCCAGAAAATCGGAGGCGTCGGTATCACCAGCTCCCTCTATCAGTCCTATGCGGATGAGGATCCGATCATTCTGGGGACCGGAGCGTTTACGGGCAGCCTCGTTCCCGGTTCCGCCCTGGCGATATTTACGGCCAAAAGTCCCAGAACGGGAACGGTCTGCCATTCCCCTGTGACTTTCAAGGCCGGTATGGAACTCAAGTTTGCGGGCTTTGACTACGTAGTCATAAAGGGAAAGTCTCCGAAACCCGTGTTGCTCTGGGTGCATGACGGCATTGCAGACGTGGTGGATGCCGGCGCAATGTGGGGAAAGGACATCTGGGAAGCAGGAGACGATATCCGAAAGAACATGGGAGACGACCTGATTCAAACCCTGCTTATCGGAAAAGCGGGGGAGTCGGGATCGGATCTGGCCCAGATCGGCATCAATTATGGTGGGGGCACCGACCGCTGGGGTTTCGGAAAGATCTTTGGCGACAAGAATCTGAAGGGGATAGCGCTCAGAGGCATGGGGCTCCTTGAGATATCCGATGCCGAAGGCTTTGTGGACGAGTGCCTGGAGATGCTCGGAGAGGTCAAGAAGGGGGCCTGTGCGGGCAAGTCGGGAATCGGCGACATTATGGTAGCCCTGGGCGAGAAGGACGCAAAGGAGTGGCTGGCTCCTTTGGTGCATCGAAACAGCGCCTGCTACAACATGCCGTGCGCTACCAGCACCTTTATCTGTATGGATGAAGATCCCAAAGTCGTTGTTGAATCCGAAAAACCCGAGCCCGGCGTCCTGTTGAGCGATGTTTACGGACTTCTGGCTTTCAAAAAGGCAGGGTTTTCGTTGGAGCAGGCCGGCCGCGCTCTCAAGGCGTGCTGCAAGTGTGGTATTGATCCTGTGGCCGTCGCCGAACTCGCCGTGAAAGAGGGGAAGAAAGATGCTCAAAGCATAGAGCAGGCTCTCGCCTCCATGAAGGGCCCGGTCAGCGCTTCGCAAGCCAAGGCATTCAGTCCCTGGGCTCCGCTGCAACCTGTGTTCGCAGACTTCGGCGCTCTTGGCGATGAAAAGGCCACCATGGATTGGTGGATGCGGAGGCAGGCCCTGGCGTATATCTTCGGCATCCATCCCGTTTTCGTGACCATGTCTCCCGAGGTCTCGGAAGAGAGGATGCTCAAGCTGATGAACATTGGTACCGGGCTGGAGGTGTCCCAAGAGACACTCGATGGAGTCATTGCCGGCGTGTGCAGCTAGGCTGCTGTTTGCAAGTCTACTTCCGGAAAAGTTGAACGGCAACTCTTTGTGATTGGAAGTGCAAACATGGCAGCCTGTCGCCACCAGGATACCCTTGCCCTGGAACCGGGCTTGGAGATAGATCCGCAAAACGGTCGCGGTCCGCGGTCTTTGCTGCCGCGTGGCGTGGGATCTTTGCGGAGTCCTCGCATCGGGGTCTATACGGGGCCCGGCACTTCCCATTCATGGCTTTGGTTTGTCGATCTGTTTGACCGGAGATCATTAAACGATGTTGTTTTCCTAGACGACGAATACGTACGAGGCGGTTTGTTGCACGGTCTCGACGTGTTCGTCGTTTCTGGTGGGGATACTTTCGGCGTAGCCAGGGCGCTGGGCCGGGAGGGCGCGCGCGCGATCGAGACTTTCATCAGGACGGGCGGGGTTTACGTGGGCTCGTGCGCCGGGGCCTACCTCCCGATGAGATCTTCAAAAGAATACCTCAACTGGTTTAACTTCACCGACATCAAAATTGCCAATCTTTCCAAAAACCTTCCTGATATCAAGCGCTTGAAGAGCAAAGCCTGTACCATCTACGGCTGCGGTTACGTGTTCCATGCGGTCCGGGAAGAGGTCCGCCTCCGGATGACAGGAAATGCTCCCTTCGAGGGTGTAGGGGAAATTGTCGCCCCGCTCTACGGCGGTGCGGCGATGGTGGCCGAGCGGCCTTCCGAGGTTTTGGCCCGGTACTGCGGGTTTACGGGAAAGACCCTGTTTCTTGTCGATGAGGGAGAGGCCGAGAAGACCCTGATGGGCAGAGCGGCCGCCATCACAACGAAAATGGGTGATGGCCGTCTCTTTCTTTTCGGGCCTCATTTCGAGCACCCCGGCTTCCCTGCCGCCAATGAGCTTCTGGTCAAGGCGATATTGTGGGATTTGCGAGACAAGCCTTTGGTACCGAAGGCCGCCGTGGAAGAGGTCCACTTCGTGGGTGAGGCCAAGAAGAGCCTTCTTCGGGACATCAAAAGAGAGATCAGCAATGCGAGGATCGTGGCCCTGGGGATCGAGACCTTTTCCCTGCAGTGGAAGATAGGCGACAAAATCTACGAACCGGAAAAGATAAGGGTTTTTCTTGAGGCGGTTTGGAAGAGGCTGGGGGGGCTTGAGCGATGCGGCGGAATTTGCATGGAAAAAGGCTCCGACACGATAATGGCCGACTGTGCCGGCCGGATCGTAAGGACATTGCGCGAGATGAAGGGCAGGCTGGATGCGGGCGAGGATACTTTCGACCTTGCAACGGGGCTCTTTGACGCTTTGCGCAGGTTTACCATGGTATTTCTTGAGGTCTACTTCAGATCTGTTCGCTTCTTAAATCAAGAACAGGAGTAAGCATTGGACCAAATGCGACACCTTTCATACCACCGGAGAGTGAATGCAAATCGGGTGCTGCTTGCGTGTTGCGCGTTCATATGCCTGATGTCGCTCTTTGTGCTGGCAGAGCGGGCGCACTCGGAAGGCATGCCTGCTTCCTCATCGTCCTGGTTCATCGATATGAACCGTTTTGCGCAGTCCGCTCATGCGGCTTTGACCTGTCAGCGCTGCCACGGGACGATGATGGAGGGGATGCGTCCCCATCCGGACCGGCAAGACAGTGCATCCCTCAAGGCCGATCCTATGAAAACATACGATTACGGCCGCTGTGCAGCCTGTCACCAACAGGCCTACGACAGGTATCTCAGGGGTGAACACGCAAAGGCAATGATTCGGCAAAAGGAGCCCAAGACCGTAGAAGAGCAGCAGGCGGCCCTGGCCCGCCCGGCGCCCACATGCGGGGATTGCCATTCGTCTCACTATGTGAAGGCCCATCTTTCACGCGTGGAGATCGGCGTTCAGATGACGGAGACCTGCGGCAGTTGCCACCCTGCGCAACGGGCGAGCTACCTGGCGGATATCCATGGCAGAACCGGGGTGTACCTGGGAAAGCCGGCCGCGGCATACTGTACTGACTGTCATGGCGCCCATAATTGCGTATCGCTTAAGAATAAAGAGGAGGCGCTTCCCGTCTGCCAGAGGTGTCATAAGGGGGCTACGGCCGGGTTTACGTCGGTAGTCATCCACGCCGGCCAGCCGGTGATGACAAAGCAGAGCGCGGAAAAGCAGCGAAGCACCGCAATCATCCAAATCGTGGGGCGCATAGTCAAAATTGCCGTTATCCTGGTGATCGCCTTCTTTGTTCTGCATACGTTCGTTTGGATACTCAGAGAAGTTCACCGAAAACTTAGGGAATACTGATATGCGTCGCCAGAACCTAGAACAGGAAACTTACCAGCGATTCAGCGTTCTCCAAAGGCTGCTTCATATCCTGATCGCGATAGGCTTTACCGGACTTGCAATCACCGGGTTTGCCAGGGCCTTCAGTTCAGTTGGCATCGTGCGCGCGCTGTCCTGGTTTCTTGGTGGTGCGGACGGCATCGTATCCCTTCATCGCTTCTTTGCCGTCTTCACCTATGTATGCGTCGTTGTCCACGGTCTGTGGCTGTTCTACTTCAAGATCATTTTAAAGGGCAGTCTTACCGGGCGCGGCTCCATGCTGCCCTGTAAGAAGGACCTGGAAACATTCCTGGAACACGTGCGGTATTTTTTCGCACAACGTAAAGAGCCGCCATCCTTCGACCGGTTTGCCTACTGGGAGAAGATGGACTACTGGGCGTTTTTCATCGGCATGCAAACCATGGGAATCACCGGTCTGTTCATGTGGTTTCCGGAGTTCTTCAGTAGTTTCCTGCCCGGATACTTCATCAACCTGGCTCAACTGCTTCATTTCTATGAAGCCCTCATGGCGGTGATAGTGAAGATGTTCATTCACACTATCGTCGTCACGTTGAGACCCGAAGTCTATCCGGCGGACTTGAGCATTTTTACCGGCAAAGTGACAAAAGAGGAAATAATCAGGCACCATCCCGGTGAGTGGGAGGCAATGAGCGCTTCCACCGAAGGGGCGGCAGTCGTGAAGAAAGAGACGACCTGAACGACGACAAGGGGCCAGAAGTCTTATGAAAACAAGATTCCTAGTTTTGGCGCTTGCGACAGGTGCGATTGCGCTGTCTCTATTCGCCCTCTGGACGGTGCGGACGCCCAGAACGGAGCAACCCCTGCAATGTCTGGATTGTCACCGCAGCAGGAATATCAATACCAACGAAGGCATCCAGTCTTCGCAGGCCTTTTGCTACGAGTGCCATAAACAGCCAGACTGCCAGAGGAGCCTCGGGACCCGCAAAGTCTCGCTCCAGGTCGAAAGTGCCGACTTCCGCAATTCACGTCATCAATACGTTGCCTGTATTCATTGCCACACGGACGTTGCACGCTCGCCGCACAAATCCGTCCTGGGCGTTCAATGCCTCGGGTGCCACCCTGTCGGCGGTGACGGACCGGTTCACTCCGAACATCTTCGCGTCCGGTGCGAGGCTTGTCATACCGCATCGCCTTTTGTTGAACGTGACCAGCCGGGAGGACCGATCAAGCTGGCGCACGTAACCCCGGATGGCGTTCCCATCAGCCTGGCGGCGCATAAGCAAACCGATGTCGGCAACAAGGAATTCTGCGATCGGTGCCACCACGCTGGAAATATGGTCGGTGCTCCGGCAGCGGTTTTGCCTTCGAAGAGCTTCCTGTGCATCGTCTGCCACTATTCGCCGCTGGCCATCGGGCATCCGATGTTCTGGGCTGCGCTTATCATCGGCCTTATTGGGCTGGCCGGGCTGATCTGCTTCTGGTTCAGGGGTTCCGTAGAGGCAGAGAAGGTCTCCGCACACAAAAAGCTTAGCCTTGGTTCGGAGCTCGTGTGGTCCAAGGTCTTTTCACGAGAGTTTTTCTCTATTCTCAAGACCATTTTTCTCGATGTCCTGCTCCAGCGCAGAATCCTGGCGGCCGGCGTCAGGCGATGGGCCATTCACTCTCTCATATACTACTCATTCCTGGCCCGCTTCCTGCTCAGCGTCTTCACGCTGATCGTCCAGAAGACGTCTCCCGGAAGCCAGTTGGCGTTGTCGCTCATCGACAAGAACAATGGTTTCATTGCCGCAACGAACGACGTGCTCGGATTGTTCATCCTGGTCGGGGTGCTCTGGGCTCTGCTAATGCGTTTCTACGTCAAGCCGGACTATGTCGAGACCAAGGAGCAGGATACGTTCGCTCTGGCCCTCATCGGGCTCTTGACCCTTACCGGCTTCCTGGCCGAAGGAATGAGGATTTACATCACCGGTATTCCCGTGGATGTGGCGGCCTCGTCTTTCGTCGGATACCTTTGTTCCCGCCTGTTTGCCTTGGCGGACCTCGGCTGGCAAACGGTCTATGGATACATGTGGTACTTCCATGCCGCGTGCTGGGCGGTGTTTATCGCATACCTGCCGTTCGGAAAGCTCAGGCACATTGTCACTACGCCTCTGAGCCTGTTGATTAACTACAAGAAAGCATAAACCGGGGAAAGGAAGGGTTGTATGACACAAGCAGAACCCTTGGACACGGTTTTGGAGAAGGAAGCCAAACTAGCACGGGAGATTTCGCTGGGGCGACTATCGGCGAGCCGGTTGCTCCAGTTGGATGCGTGCACCCGGTGCGGGGAGTGCCTGAACTGGTGTCCGATATACGATCAGGATGGGCGGGAAGCGATACTGCCACGGCAGAAGATTCTGGATTTCCTCCACATCATCAAGAAACAGCATAGCCTTGTAAACGCAATTCTGCATAGCGGGAAGGTGCCGGATTCCGTGAAAGGGGTGATGCGTCGGGTATTCCGCCATGCGGAGGTAACCGAGGAAGAGCTCATCGGCTTTGTTCAGAACCTGTACGAGTGCTCTACCTGCGGGCAATGCCAGGTGGTCTGTCCTGCCAACATCGACACGGTGAATCTTTGGGAAAACATCCGGGAACTCATCGTTGCGGCGGGCTATGGGCCTTTGGAGCAGCAGAAGGCGTTGATAAAAAGCGTAAAAGCCTATGACAACCCCTGGCAGCAGCCGCGCCAGGGCCGCGTGAAG
>LUZV01000215.1 GCA_001603765.1 Anaerolineales bacterium Chloro_02
GGGGGAGGCAGGGTGGGGGTGAAAAACTGAGCGATATCAACCCCCTCCCCCTGCCCATCCCGCCAAGGGAGGGGGAGTCCATGGAGCATCGTCCCTAAAGTCAACAGCATTGACGCCGGGGGGTGGGGGGACAAACCCGAGCGCCGGGGCGGGGAGTACCGACCACGTTTGGGAAACGGAGGATATTGCGAAACGGAGCGGTTGAACGGTTAGTTGCACCATCGCTACAACGTCGTAATGCCTACTTGACGAAGTAGGCATTTTTTAAGGCCGATTCACTTTATGGTAAAGTAGATAGTCAAAAACAGGAGCGCTCCCGGGATCGACAGAAGTGCCGATGCTTTGCATCACTTCCCCTGGGAAGTGTTCTACCGGATCAAAGAGCTGTTTTCGTTGCGGCGGCCAAGGGGCTTGTACTTCCCCTCGGAGAGTCGCAAGCCGTCGCTGTGCTGTGAACGGATTCCTGGAGAGCGTAGTGCGGGAAATCCGCACGCTTTGTTCTGCGTGAGCCGGGGGCCCGCCTCCGGCTCACCCGGTGGTGAGGGCAGGCAACTACCCTCGTCTACCCGACGATGAGAGGGTGAATGAAGTGGATGAACGCATCACGAGAAAAGTAGTTGTTCCTGTAAAGCTCAGCGTCGTAATACCTTGCTATAATGAGGAATCCACGCTTGAGAAATGTGTGCAGAGGGTCTTGGGTATTGCCGATGAGGACCTTGCCTTGGAGATAATCATCGTTGACGACTGTTCCTCTGACCGTAGCGTGTCCGTTGCTGAAAGCCTTGCGAGCCGGTGCCATGAAGTAACTGTCGTTCGGCATGAGAAGAATATGGGGAAGGGTGCTGCGCTCCGCACGGGCTTTGCTTTGGTAACCGGAGGCTTCGTAGCTGTTCAGGATGCAGACCTTGAGTATGACCCTTCCGATCTGAAAAGGTTGTTGTCCCCCTTGATTCAAGATCAGGCCGATGTGGTATTGGGCTCACGATTCTCCGGCTCAGAGCCGCATCGCGTGCTATATTTCTGGCATTTTGTCGGCAACAAGTTTTTGACTCTGCTTTCGAACATGTTCACCGACCTTAACCTCAGCGACATGGAAACCTGCTATAAGGTATTTCGCAGGGAGGTCATACAGGCCGTTAAGATCAAGGAAAACAGGTTCGGATTTGAACCGGAGATCGTTGCCAAAATTGCCCGGATGCGCGTTCGCATTTATGAAATGGGGGTATCGTACCATGGGCGTACCTACGAGGAAGGGAAAAAAATAGGTGTGCTCGACGGCTTGCGGGCCCTGTACTGCATATTTCACTACAGTGCGCCCAAACTGCCTGCCCCTATGCAGTTTCTAATTTATCTCTTTATCGGGGGTACCTGCGCGCTTTTGAATTTGGCTTTATTTTTGTGTCTTCTTCGATTCAATTTCTCCATTCTTACTTCTGCGCTGGCCGCTTTCGTATTGTCTGCAGCAGCCAATTACTTCCTGTGCATTGCATTGCTCTTCAGGCACAAGGCCAGGTGGAGTTCATGCAGCGAGATCATTGTGTATGCCTTCGTGACAGGAATTATCGGGATGCTGGATGTTACCGCAACCAGTTTCATTGTAAATATGGGAATATCTGCCTGGCTCGCCAAGTCAGTCGCCAGTTTGATCGGCTTGATTTTTAATTTTCTTGGAAGGCGGCACCTGGTTTTTCCCGAACGGACTGAAGGTTCCAGTGAAAGGGGCAAAAAGTTCTGCGGTCCCTAAAACCCGACTTTGACAGCAGCCTCGTAAGCTACTGGTTTTTCTGAATAAAATTTTGGCTTTCGTGACTACGGGCCAGATAACCAG
>LUZV01000024.1 GCA_001603765.1 Anaerolineales bacterium Chloro_02
ACGCGTCGGCATTGGGATTGGCTTGCTGCGCGGCCTGGTAAGCATAGATGGCTTGCGTATAATCTCCGCCGGCCGCGGCGGCATCGCCTTGCAGGGTAAGCGTGTAATCGCTCAGGATGGGGGCGCCAAGCTGAGCATAACGTTGATAGGAGGATGCGGCTTGCAAGTATTTACCTGTTTGGTCATATGTGCGGCCCAGCATAAAATATGCATTCGCGAACACTTTTGAGTTGGGAAATTGCCCCAGGATGCGGTTGAACGCGTCGGCAGCCGCGGTGTAATTTCGCGCGCTGAAGTAACAACGCCCCAGGCCATATAATGCCTGGGCCTGGATTTCCATATCCGATGTCTCCTGGTAGGCTTCCTGATATAGTTCTTCGGCTTTCTCTAATTGACCGGCCAGCAGGGCACTGTCGGCGGCATCGATGCGGCTGGCAGGGGTGGGCGTGGCGGTGGCGGTGGGCTGGGCGGCCAGGACTTCTTGCAATTGCGAGAGCAGGCTGGGGCTTTCCGTGCTTTGATCAATCGAATTATTTTTTGAAACACTTAAAAAAGGAATGCTGCAAGCGCTGCTGAGCAGCAGGCATGCGCACAGGAGGATCGGGATAATTTTTCTCATATGCGGTTTATATATGAGGTTGCAAATTGTGTCAACCGGTGGCTGATTGAATTAAAACTGCTTTTTTTTGCGAAATTTCAAACAGATCACGAAATCAATAATATCCTAAGGTAAGTAATAATTGTTTATTACATTGTTAAAAATGATTCAGAATGGCGATTCCAGGCTCAATTTGGCGCGCCTGCCAACTTCCAGCATGGCTTGCCCGGCCTCATAACGAATGCGTTCCTCGTCCAGGTTGAGGAATTCGCGGTTGTGGATCAGCAGCTTGCCATCCACGATCACGTCGCACACGTCGTCCGGACCAGCCGCGGTCACGATGGTCTTGGGCAGGTGGGCGGTGGGGGTGAGATGAGAGCGTTCGATATCCAGCAGGAGGATGTCGGCTTTCATGCCGACTTCCAGCTTGCCGATTTCCCTTTCCAGCATAACGGCCTTGGCGCCGCCCTGGGTGGCCATCTTGTAAACCTCCTGCGCGGGCAGGGCCAGCGGATCGTTGATATCCACGCCGTGGCGGGCCTGCATGGCGAACTTCAACAGGCGCATGGGCTCAAACAGGTTCAGGCGCGTGGCGGAAGCGCCGTCCGTTCCCAGAGCGATGTTCATGCCCAATGCCAGCATCAAGGGCGTCTTGCTGAAGCCGTGGTTTCCCAGGTTGGAATGCGGGCAGTGCACGGGGTTGGCGCCACGCTCGGCCATCAGCAGGATTTCCCTGTCGGAGAGGCGCACGCAATGCGCGGCAATCAGGTTGGGGCCGAGCAGCCCGAAATGGTCGAACCATTCTGCAGGGCGCAGCATGTAATTTGTCAGGCAGTGAGCCACCTCGGCCATGTGCTCGGCCAGGTGGATGTGCACGCTGGCGTTGAGTTCTTTGGAGCGCGCTGCCACCGCTTCCAGCAGGGCGGGGGTGGAGGTCATGGCCTGACGCAAGCCGAAGCCGATGCGGATGCGTCCCACGCCGGCACCGTTCCAGTCCTTATATAATTGTTCGCAATTGCGTATAGCTATTCGAGTGTCCTCTTTCATCATGTCAGGGATGTCGCTGCCGCTATCCATGGTGGAACGCGTAATCAGGCCGCGCATGCCGGTTTCCACAGCGGCGCGGGCGACCATTTCCATGAAAGGCCCGCCGGCATCCGCGAAGGTGGTGGTGCCGGCTTTGAGGTTCTCGATGCAAAACAGCATTGCCCCTCTATAAACGTCCTCGGGTGTGAGGTTGTTTTCGAAAGGCACCAGGATGCGCGTCCAGACCATGGGGAGCTCGTCCACCACGCTGCCTCGCAGGAGCTGCTGGGCGGCGTGGGTGTGCGCGTCGATAAAACCGGGCATGGCCAGCTTGCCATCGCCGTCGATAATCTCGCGTGAAGTATATGATCCGGAATTGGTTGTGTCGCTCTCGAGCAGCGCAATGCGGCTGTCTTTAATGCCGATAGCGGCATTGGGGAGGATGGTGAAATCAGGCAAAAGTACGTGGCAGTCCTGGATGAACAGGTCGAATTCGGTCATGGAAATGTCTCCAAAGATTCAATAATCGCATTAATTATAGTAGTGTTAAATGCAGGCATTAATTTCAAAATTGAGGCAGGAAATGGATCGGGGATTAGGCAGATGAAAAGAAATCCAAGGAAAAGGACATATTTTTGG
>LUZV01000216.1 GCA_001603765.1 Anaerolineales bacterium Chloro_02
AAGGAGCTCTCGTGAAAATTCTTAACTTCATTATTAATGAAATATTTGGTCAGGGTGCAATTTTCCTAGCTCTGATCGCACTGATCGGTTTGATCCTACAAAAGAAATCGTTTAGTGATGTCTTGCGTGGAACCGCCATGACTGCCATCGGGTTTTTTGTGCTCAGCCAAGGAACCGGCATTATTACCGGGCTTTCTATTAACGGTCTTGCGGCAGCTTTCAACACGATTATGCCCTCAGCCTCCGGAGCCGCAGATATTAATATGTCAGCTTACGGAACCCAAATTGGTATTGTGATGGTGATTGGCTTTTTAGTAAACTTGCTTTTCGCCCGTTTTACAAAATGGAAGAGCGTTTTCTTGACTGGGCATATGCTTTATTGGTTCCCTTATGTTTTTATCGCTGCAGGTGTAAATGCTGGGCTGCAAGGCACTAAGCTTGTAGTCCTGGCGGCGATTATGACATCAATCTACCTGGTCGTTGCCCCGAATCTGATGAAGCCGCTTGTAAAAGAAGTGACAGGCGATGACAGTTTCACTATCGGACATCCTACTACTACACTTTCAGTCATATCTGGTTATCTTGGAAAACTGGTTGGTGATAAATCCAAATCAACAGAAGATATTAAATTCCCTAAGGGTCTTGGCTTTTTGAGAGAAGTATCCATCACAGGATCGATTGTCATCGCGCTGACCTATATCGTTATGGCATTTATTCTCAAAGCAAACGGTTTCTCGCCAGCTGAAGTTTGGGGCTATGCTTCTGGAAGCACCGGAGCGTTCACCTACATCTTTACAAAATCGTTATATTTTGGGGCAGGCGTGACGGTTATGCTTCTTGGCGTTCGTCTGCTCATTGCGGAAATCGTTCCCGCGTTTAAAGGTATTGCCGATAAGGTTGTTCCTGGTGCAATCCCAGCGCTGGATTGTCCTGTACTGTTCAATTATGCACCAAACGCTTTGATTATCGGTTTCATTGTTTCAATGATCACTTCAACACTCACTATCATCCTTACTGCTGGAATGTTCCCCACAATTATCATTCCACTGACTTTCACCTGCTTCTTTGAAATCGGAACTGCCGCAATCATCGGAAATGGTACGGGTGGAGTTCGCGGAGCAGTGATTGGTGCCGCAGTTTCGGGCATCATCATGGTCTTCCTCGTGGGCTTTGGTTCATACTTCTTTATGAACACAATTAATAACTGGATGCTGGTTTATGGTGGTCAAGATTTCTCACTTTGGGGAATCATTACAGGCACTATCGCCAAACTGCTTGCCGGCATTTAAAAAATAAGAGTTCCATAAAGCCGAGCTTTGCAATAGCTCGGCTTTTTTTCTAAATCGGGAAACGGTTTGCTTTTCAAACCATTTTATCAATCTTTGAAATCCATCTACATCTGTGCTATTATCATCATATCAACACGGGGAGCCGCGAGGCTGAGAGGGACGCCCAGTCCGACCCGAATGACCTGATCCGGATCATGCCGGCGGAGGGATGTTTCATCCAAACCAAAACACCCTCCAGGCGGAAGGTGTTTTTTTGATGCAAACTGAAAAACGGGCAGTTCTTTTCGTAAACGGACAAGCCAAACCTGGCTTTGAAGTGGCATTGCTGCCCGGTGATTTCCTCATCGCCGTGGATGGAGGTCTGCGCCACCTGACCCGCCTCGGGCTGAAACCCCACCTGTTAATTGGCGACCTGGATTCAGTCAGCCCGCAGGAACTGGCAGATGTCATGAACGCGGGCGCCGAAGTGCGGCGCTTCCCACCAGCTAAGGATCAAACCGATCTTGAGCTGGCGTTGGAGTACGCCCTTACTAACGGCTACGCGCAGATCATGATCGCCTACGCCCTCGGGGAACGCTCGGACCACACCCTGGGGAATATTAACTTACTTTCCCGCCCTAATCTGGTTGATAAATCGGCCTGGCTGGATGACGGTCAGGTGGAAATTCGCCTGGTGAGCCAAGCCACAACTTTGCCCACGCGCCCCGGCGATCTTGTCTCACTTTTTGCCTGGGGTTCGCCCGCAGAGGGTGTCACCACTCAGGGGCTGCGGTATCCTTTGCAAAGCGAGCCGCTTTTTCCCTGG
The DNA here is from genome assembly GCA_001603765.1 of Anaerolineales bacterium Chloro_02. GTDB lineage: Bacteria > Chloroflexota > Anaerolineae > Anaerolineales > Anaerolineaceae > Mesolinea. The sequence goes on from LUZV01000216.1 coordinate 2,095, forward strand.
CAGTCGCGCGGCATCAGCAATGTTGCCCTTTCTGACCGATTTGAGCTGAAACTTTCCAGCGGACGGCTGCTCGTCATGATCACGCGCCATTAAAGGATAACGACATGCCAAAAAAAATCTCGATCCTTCTCATCTCAATCCTCTTCCTGCTGACTGCTTGCACCGCGGCGCCATCGCCTGGCGAAACCGCTCCCAAGCCGACGGAGCTGACGGTAATGACGCACGATTCGTTCTCGGTCAGCCAGGATATCATCTCAGCATTTGAGTCTGCCAATAACATTAAAGTCAATTTCATCAAAGGCGGCGACGCCGGCGCGGCGCTTAACCGGTTGATCCTCGGGTCGCTCTCCGGCGGTGCCTCAGCGGCGGATGTATTTTATGGGCTGGATAACACTTTTCTTTCCCGCGCGCTGGAACAAAACCTCTTTGAACCCTATCCGGCACCCGCGCTGCAGCAAATCCCGGCAGAATTTAAGCTGGACAAAGCGAACCGCGCTTTGCCAGTTGACTATGGTGACGTTTGCATCAATTACGACAAAGCCTGGTTCCAAAACGCCAGCCTCCAGATCCCAGCATCCTTATCGGCGCTGACCGACCCGCGATATGCCGATTTGCTGGTTGTCGAAAACCCTTCCACCTCCTCCCCGGGGCTTGCTTTTTTGCTGGCAACGATCGCGGAGTTTGGTGAGGACGGTTGGCTGAGCTGGTGGCAGGCGCTCAAATCCAACGGTGTTGCCATTGCCTCCGATTGGGAAACAGCCTACTACACCAATTTTTCCGGCTCGTCCGGCAAAGGCGCGCAGCCAATGGTCGTCTCCTACGCCTCCAGCCCAGCGGCTGAGTTCATTTACGCAGAAACCGCGCTCAGCGAATCGCCAACCGCGTCGCTGACCGGGTCTGGCATGTGTTGGCGCCAAATCGAGTTTGCCGGCATCCTGAAAGGGACAAAAAACCGCGCCGCCGCCGAAAAGTTCATTGACTTCCTGCTCAGCCAGCCCTTCCAGGAGGATGTTCCGCTGCAAATGTTCGTTTTCCCGGTCCTGCCAGGGGCGGCTATTCCGGAAGCGTTTCAAAAAACTGTCGAGTCTCCACAACATCCCGCCAGTCTCGCTCCAGAGTTAATCTCCGCAAACCGGGATGCCTGGATTGACGCCTGGATCAAATTGATGCTCAACTAAGCTGACTCTATGACCAAGCGACTTGCCCCAAAAACGCTTGCCCTGTGGCTGATCCCACTGGCATTCCTTGCCTATTTTTTCTATCAGCCGCTTGTCGCGATCTTCCGGTTGGTATTTTCCGAACGCTTCAGTCAGAGTTGGGCATTATTTGAGTGGGCGCAGGTTAGCAAACCGCTGGGATTCACGCTGTGGCAGGCAGTCCTTTCAACCTGCCTGACCCTGTTGGTGGGGCTGCCGGCAGCATGGCTGTTTGCCAGGTTCGACTTCCGCGGACGAAAACTGGTGCGCGCCGTCAGTTTATTGCCTTTCATTCTGCCGACCGTTGTGGTCGCGGCGGCATTCAACACCCTGATAGGACCGCGCGGGTGGATCAACCAGGGGTTAATGGCGCTTTTCAACCTGAGCTCGCCGCCTCTAAAGCTGCTCAACAGCTTGCCCGCCATTCTATTGGCGCACGTCTTCTACAACACCTCCATCGTCATACGCATCGTTGGCTCCGCCTGGAGCCGTCTGAATCCGCGCCTGGGGCAGGCTGCCAGCATGCTCGGCGCGTCTCCCTGGCAGGTGTTCAGGAAAATCAGCCTGCCGTTGCTATTACCTTCTCTGTTGAGTGCTTCACTGCTGGTCTTCCTGTTTGATTTCACCAGCTTTGGCGTGGTCCTCATGCTTGGGGGTCCGCGATTCAGCACAATCGAGGTTGAGATTTATAACCAGGCGATGAATCGCTTCAATTTGCCCGCCGCGGGGCTGCTCTCGGTTATCCAGCTCGGCATCACCCTGCTGGTAACGCTGCTTCAAAACAGGGTGAATACGCCTCGTTATGGTAAGGCAGCGCTAACCCCGGAACGCGGCGCGCTGCGCCGCCCCGTGGGTGGTTGGCAAAAGACGTTCGTTGTAATCATGGTGGTGAGCCTTCTTGTCATGTTTGGCGCGCCTGTCTTCAGCCTGATTACGCGATCCTTTGTAACGCTCGACGCTGACCGGGGTCAGAGAGGTGAGGTAGTGCCCGGTTTCACCTTAAGATATTACCGTGAGCTGTTCCAAAACCGCAGTGGTTCAATTTTTTATGTGCCGCCGGTGCAGGCAATTCGCAATTCGCTGCTTTACTCGGGGGTCACGATCCTGATCGCGGGTTTTCTCGGCACACTGACCGCCTACGCGATGGCAAGGCGAGTTTGGCTCAACCGATTGCTTGAGCCTCTCTTTATGCTGCCCCTGGGAGCCAGCGCGGTGACGCTCGGGCTGGGTTTTTTGCTGGTGTTCAACCGCCCGCCCTGGATCAACAGCCGCTTTCCGTTGTTGATTCCCATCGCTCATTCGCTGATCGCGCTGCCATTTGTGGTGCGCACGATCCTGCCGGCAATCCGCGGCATCCCACACTCGCTGCGTGAAGCCTCACGCACGCTCGGAGCCGCCCCTTGGCAGGTGTTTTTGCGGGTGGATTTGCCAATCTTGCTGCGCAGCCTGCTCGTGAGCATGGTGTTTGCCTTTACCATTTCGCTCGGTGAGTTTGGCGC
>LUZV01000217.1 GCA_001603765.1 Anaerolineales bacterium Chloro_02
GTCTGGCAGATGGAAATCCAAATTAACGCTTGGTGTAGGTAGGAGCCTTGCGAGCGCGTTTGAGACCTGGCTTCTTGCGTTCCTTGACGCGTGCGTCGCGAGTCAGCAGACCCTCTGCGCGCAGCGCGGGACGCACACTCTCGTCAGCTGAGACAAGCGCGCGTGCCAAACCCAGTTTGACCGCGTCGCGCTGACCGCTAACGCCGCCGCCCTGCACCTTGACAGTCACATCAAAGGCAGATGCGCTCTGACCAGTGGCTTCAATCGCGTTCAGAATCGCGGGAGCGTCGCCCTCACGGGTGAAGTAATCGGTCAGGGGCTTTTCATTGACGATAAAACTACCGCTGCCGGGATAGACGCGCACCCGAGCGGTACTCTCTTTTCGGCGTCCAGTTGCTTCTGTGTATTGTGTCATGATTCCTCTTTACTACTTTTCAAAAATTGGCTGAGGGTTCTGACCCTGGTGGGGGTGGTCAGCGCCTGCATAAATTTTCAGATTATCAAGATAACGAGCCGTCAGTCGGTTCTTCGGAAGCATACCGCGTACTGCAAAACGGATGATCCTATCGGGGTGTTTTTCGAGCTGGCGCGTGTAAGAAACCTCGTGCAGACCGCCCGGATAGCCGGAGTGGCGATAGTATTTCTTCTCCTCAACACGAGTCGCATTAACATTGATCTGGGCAGCGTTGATAACCACCACATGATCCTCCAGGACCACACCGGGGGTGTAATCCGGGCGATGTTTGCCAATTAACAGCGCTGCAATTTTGGTCGCAAGACGACCAAGGGTCTGACCAGAAGCATCCACCAGATACCACTCTCCGGTCACATTACCTTTTGGAATGTATGTTTTTTCCACTTCTACTTCTCCGTTTTCAAAATACATACCCGGCCTTGCAGGCTGGGCAAACAATCTTCTATTTATCCTCTTGATAGATCACGGCTTCCAAACATAACCCGCGAGCCGGAGCCAGGCTCACAATGCCTGTGCTGCCGCGCTCGAGTCCGAGCCTCACGCTATCAACCGGCAGCTCTCCCAACCCGATGTTGACTAAAACGAACACAATCCGCCGCACCATATGGTAGAGGAAGGCGTTACCAACAATCGTAAAGCTCATGCCGTCTGCCTCCTCCACCCAATCCGCCGAAAATATCCGCCGGATTGTGGTGCCATCTTCCTTTAGCGCTTTGCCAAAGGCGATGAAGTTGTGCTCGCCAAGCAGATCGTTCGCGGCAATCTGCATCAACTCAAGCGCAGGCTTGCGGTTGAGCCGCCAGGCAAACCGGTCGCGCAGCGGGTCGCGGGCAGATTGCCAGTAGAGCTGGTAGCGATACTGGCGGCTGAGCGCGTCATAACGGGGGTGAAACTCCGCTCTCACCTGACTCACGCTCTGCACCGCGATATCCGCAGGCAAAAATGCGTTCAGGGCGTTTTGCAGCTGGTAATCAGGGTGCTGCCAGTCCAAATTAAAACTGACCACCTGCCCCCGGGCGTGTACACCGCTGTCGGTTCGCCCGGCGGGCATCACAGCCCTTCCCTGCCAACCCAGCCGGCGAAGCGCTTCTTCAAAGGTCGCCTGCACGCTGTTTTTTATTGCCTGCCGCTGAAAGCCGTTGTAATTCGTGCCGTCGTAAGCGAGGATAAGTTTGTAATGTGCCATGCCTTTCGCTTTCTTGTGAAAGGCTAAACTACCAAAACAGCAGCCTACTCGCTGACCATCTCGAGCACGACCATCTCCGCGTTATCACCGAGCCTGGGGCCCAATTTGAGCAGACGGGTGTAGCCGCCTTTGCGGGTCGCGAAGCGAGGAGCAATATCATCAAATAATTTCTTGACGATTTCGTTGCTGTTGTTGCCAAGGAACGCCGCAGCCTGCCGGCGGGCATTAACCTTACCCAGCTCATCCGCCTTTTGGGCGTTGCGCGCCAAAGTAATCAGTTTTTCCGCATCTGGCTGTATGGCTTTTGCCTTTGCCAGGGTAGTCTTAATTTTTTCGTACTCGAACAATTGTCTGATCATGGTCCGGCGCAAAGAGTTGCGATGACCCATGCTCATATTCAGTCGGTATCCTTTAACTTGATGCCGCATATCTCCTACTCCACTTCTTCTTCTTTATCCAGATAGCCTTTATCGACCATTGCCGCCTTCAGCTCTGCCAAACTCTTATCACCAAAATTGCGGATGGAGAGCATAGCGCTTTCGCCTTTTTCCAGCAGTTCCAGCACATCACCAACTGTGGTGATTCCGGTGCGTTTCAGGGCGTTGAACACGCGCACAGTCAGATCCAGGGCTTCAATAGGGGTCTCAATTACGTCTTTGCTGACGAAAGCCATTTCAACTTCAGCGCGATCCGCGGGTTTCACCAGCAAGTCTTCACTGGTGCCGCTGATGATACCCAGCTGCTGGATAAGCAATTGTGCCGCGTCGATCAACGCCTTCTCGGGCGAGATTGTGCCGTCTGTCCAGATTTCGAGCTGCAGACGATCATAATTAGTACTCTGCCCAACACGCGCGCTTGTGACGCTCCAGTTTACACGCCTCACCGGCGAATAAATCGCGTCCACGGGGAGCACGCCGATGGAAAGCCGGTCTGACCGCTCGCCAGCAGGGAGATAACCCCTGCCAGATTCCACTATCATGTCCATTTCGACATGCGCGTCTTTTTCGTTGATGCTGAACAAATAGAGATCCGGATTAACCACTTCCACCTCCGGCGGGCAGCGTAAGTCTGCGCCGGTAATGGTGCCTTCTCCCTTAACATCCAGGCTGATGGTCGCGCTTTCTACGTTGTGAAGCTTGAAGCGCAGCAGTTTAATCTGCAGCATTACCTGGATGACGTCCTCGCGCACACCTTTAATGGTGCTGAACTCATGCATCACATCCGTGATACGCACCGAGGAGACTGCCGCGCCCTTCAAAGAAGAGAGCAGCGTCCTGCGCAGAGCGTTACCCAGCGTGACACCAAAGCCGCGGTCGAGAGGGCTGATTGTGAACTTCCCATAATCCCGGGACTCATCAATCCGTTCAATTTTTGGTGTTACCATTTCCATAATTCCTGTCACGGTTACCCCTAACCAGTCTAACTTTCAGGTAAGACTGAACTAGTCCTCAGATTAGCGTGAGTAGTACTCAACAACCAACTGCTCGTTGAGATTGCCATCAATTTCTGAACGTTCGGGGTTGCGCAGCATCCGACCGGAGAGATTGGTCAGATCACGAGCCAACCAAGTTGGAACAGTACGCCCTTCGGCTTCTTCTCGCAGGTTCTTGAAATAAACCGTGTCTTTGGATTTCTCGTTGACCGAAATCACGTCATCCACGTTGACACCAAAAGAAGGGATGTCGGCGCGCTGACCGTTCACCAAAAAGTGACCGTGACTCACGAGAATGCGTGCCTGCGCACGGCTGGCTGCGAAACCAAGCCGGTAGATCACATTAGCCAGGCGAGTTTCGAGGATGACCAGCAGGTTAGGGCCAGTCTGACCGCGCATGCGCATTGCCTGCCCGTAAAAACGGCGGAACTGGCGTTCATAGATCCCGTATACCCGACGGACTTTTTGTTTGGCTCGCAACTGCTTGCCATAATCCGATTCGCGACCAGGGCGACCGGCACTCATTTTGCCATGCATACCAGGGGCATAGCTGCGTTTCTCAAAAGCGCATTTAGGTGTATAGCACCGCTCGCCCTTAAGAAACAACTTCTCGCCTTCCCGGCGGCATAAACGACAAACTGCATCTGTATATCTTGCCATTTTAATAATTTCCTTTTTATTGATTACACGCGGCGTTTCTTGGGAGGTCGGCAGCCGTTATGGGGAACAGGAGTCAGATCGTTGATCATGCGCACCTTAATACCCAGTGATTGGACTGCACGAATAGCTGCTTCACGACCAGGACCAGGTCCCTTAACGAACAGTTCAACTTCCTGGAGACCCATTTGTTGGGCTGCTTTCACGGTTTGTTCGGCTGCCATTCTTGCAGCAAACGGGGTACTCTTGCGCGATCCTTTGAAACCAGCGGAACCGGAACTGCCCCAGCAAATAGTATTACCCTGCAGGTCAGTAATGGTCACAATGGTGTTATTGAAGGACGCAAAGACGTGCACCTGTCCTGTCGAAATCTGGCGCTTAACCTTCCGCGATGTTGTCGCTCGCCGCGCTGTACGTGCTTGTTTTGCCATAATTCTTCCTCACTAAATCTTTACATGTCTGTCACAGCCAGCCTCGGGTTGCCGCTGGGGAGAAAGGGAACCCCATCCCAAGCCTGCTGGTCAGTTCATTATTATTTCTTGGTTGCTCCACGGCGGCGTCCGCGACCAGCGACAGTACGCTTGGGACCCTTGCGTGTGCGAGCGTTTGTGCGGGTATTCTGACCGCGAAGGGGCAGATTTCGGCGGTGGCGCAAGCCACGATAGCAGCCGATCTCGACCAAACGCTTAATATTCATCTGGACTTCCCGCCTCAGATCACCTTCTACCTTGAGGTTTTGTCCGATGTAATCACGAAGTTTCGAAACCTCGGTTTCGGGCAGATCTTTTACCCGGATATCAGGATCAACACCAGTTGCTGCCAGAATGTCATCCGCAGTCTTTGGTCCGATACCATAAATATATCGTAAACCGATCTGAATGCGCTTATTGCGCGGGAGGTCAACACCTTCTATACGAGCCATATTATGATTCCTTATCCTTGTCGCTGCTTGTGGCGGG
>LUZV01000218.1 GCA_001603765.1 Anaerolineales bacterium Chloro_02
GACGGTAATCAGACCGACAAGAATCAGAATTGAGGCAGCCGAAACCACCTTGCGCTGCGCAGCTTCGCGTTCCAAACCAAAAATCGCCGTACGCTTTTCCCCCAGCGAGACCACAATCCGCCGCAGGTAAACAACCGCCACAATTCCGAGAATCAGATAAATCGGAACTTCAAAATCCGCCAAAAATTTGATGACGTATTCCATGTATCCTAACGTCTATTCATTAAAGGCGGCGCAAAACACCCTTGAGCAGTTTCATCAGGTTCGGAGCGATCTGATCGCCCACTTGCAGCACCTCTTCGTGCGTGGCTTTGTTCGTGCCGTCCGGATCGATCTTATTGGTGATCGTGGCAACGCCCAAAATCGCCATACCGCCGTGTTTGGCAACGATCGCCTCTGGCACAGTAGACATACCAACCGCGTCCGCCCCAACCATTTTCAAGAAGCGGCAGTCCGCGGGGGTCTCGAACGAAGGTCCTGAAAGACCGACATACACACCTTTTTTCAATTTGAGCCCCAGCTCGGCGCCAACTTCCTCAGCCAACTGGATCAGCTCAGGGTTATAAATGGCGCTCATATCAGGGAAGCGCGGACCAAATTCGTCCAGGTTAGGTCCTCTGAGCGGGTTTTCGCCAGCCATCGGCAGCAGAGCCAGGTGATCCTTGATCAACATCAAATCGCCCGCGTAAAAATCATCTTTCAGTCCGCCTGAAGCGTTGGTAAGGATCAGGGTTTTAATCCCAAGACGCTGCATCACACGGATAGGCAGTCCAATGCGCGAAATATCATGCCCCTCATAAAAATGAGTGCGCCCCTGCAGCACCAGCACCTCTTTACCCTCCAACTGACCGATAATCAGCCGACCTTTATGCCCCGGGACAGTAGACACAGGCCAAAATGGGATTTCCTGCGTGGGGATGATGGTTGGATTCTCCACCGAATCCGCCAGTTCGCCCAACCCCGAACCGAGAATCAGCGCGATTTGCGGCTGGGTATGAATCCGCGCGCGAACAGCACTGCTCGCGGCGTCAATTTGTGGGATTGTTACAAAATCTGCCATGTTTACCTCTGGACGCTGTAGTTGATGAATATCGTTGAGTCATTATATCATTTGCCGCCGTGCCAGGGGTCAGCCAGCGCCTCCGAAGGTTGCGGGTCAAGCCTGAAGGCATCACAAGGTTTCTTAACTAGCGCTTTTCTGGCAAACTGAGCTATAGCGCGAAGAGCCCTCCCTGCGCTGGCTCAATTAGCGAGGGATTATCCTGGGCGGGGCTATTGACCGCCCTGCCCACTTCCCAACCGCGCATCTCCCCGGGGTCGCAAGGTTTCAGCAACTCAAGGCGCTTTTTGGCGTCTGGCTCAAGCAGCCAATCCCACATCGCCTGCCCTCGCAAGATAACGGGCATGCGCGGGTGAACTTCCGCGACCAGGCTGTTTGCGTCGGTAGTGATGATGGTGCAGGTGGTCAGCCCGGGCAATCCAGGCTGAGAGCTAACCCCCTTGGGCTCCCAGTCGTCCCACAGCCCGGCAAATGCAAACGCGCCGCCTTCGCGCAAGTTGAAATAGAAGGGGATGGAGATCTTTCCCTTTTGGCGCCACTCATAAAAACCGTCAGCCAGGATCAGGCAGCGTTTAGCGCGGAAGGATCCGCGAAACGCCGGCTTTTCGGCTACGGATTCTGCGCGCGCGTTGATCATGCGGCTGCCGATGGAGGGGTCTTGCGCCCAAAACGGCACCAACCCCCAGCGGAACCAGTGGACGGAGCGGCTCTCGGCGGAGGGTACACAGGCAACCTCCTGAGAAGGCGCGATATTGTAGCGCGGCTCCCAATCCGACGGCATCTGCCCCAGCGCGAGCTGAGTGCGCACGTCGTCTGAGTCGATCGTCATAGTAAATCTTCCGCACATGTTCCCTCCAAATTCCTGAGCCAGTCCTTGCCGTAATTATACCGTTAGCCCTCTTGAAGCTTGCGCAAGAGTGCGATTAAGGTGGTTGGATATAGCCAGCGCTTGTTAAAAGTCCTCTTTTGCCACCCCGCTCCACTTTCTGACTAATAACACATCTGATTGATTGCCCTTGACGGCAGGCAGAGGACTTGTTAAACTTTACAGTCGCCGGTTTACCCGGTAAATTTATGGGCGAGGGTAACCTGAAAGATGGTGAGAGGCGCCCGGAGGAAAAATGTCTAAACAAGAAGAAACCATCATCAAAGCTGAAAAACGCACAGTTAAGGGAAAACAAGTTTCTCAGCTGCGCCGCGCTGGCATTCTGCCCGGCGTGATCTACGGACATCATGTTGGAACTCAGGCGATCCAGATGGACCGCCACACTGTTTCACTGCAGATGGCCAACATCACCCCCACCACCCTTGTAACGGTTGACGTTGCCGGGGATAAAATCAAAGCCTTTGTGCGCGATCGTCAGCGCGATGTGCTCCACGGCGTCCTGACCCACCTGGATTTTCTGGCAGTCTCCATGACCGAGAAAATGCGTGCGGCGGTCGAGCTTGAGCTCACAGGCACCGCGCCAGTTTTGGACAACCCGATTTACCTGCTCAATCACAGCCTGAACGTGATCGAGATCGAGTGCTTCCCTCAGGATATGCCCGAGCGAATTTTGGTGGATGTCAGCGGGATTAAAACCGCGGATGATACCATCACTATTGCTGACCTTCAACTTGGCGATAAAGTCGCGATTCTGACCGACCACGCCGAAGTGATCGTGTCTGTGGGTCACATTGCCGCCGAGGAAGTCGAGGCTTCAGCTGTGGAAGCTAGCTCGACCGAACCGGAAGTGATGGAAAAAGGCAAGAAGACCGAAGAAGCTGCCGATTAACGACTGGATTTTCAAAACACAAAGACGACCGCTTGCAGGCGGTCGTTTTTGTTATCATCAACAGAAAACCGGATTTTGGGTGTTGAGCCTGCTTCCATCGGAGCCTCAGGATAGCCGGATGAGTCGTGTCGAAACCGAGGAAACCAGGTCAGACTTTAAGCAGACGCAAAAACTCTTGTGTGATCTGAGCAGTCGCTCCCCAGATGACCTCACCATCAAACTCACGGTAATACGGGATCTGATAAGTTTGCCCATTAAACTGCCGCGGTCTGTTTTCTGAATTACAGGGGTCAGCCAGCCAGTCCAGCGGGACGGTGAACGCGCGGGCGACTTCATGCGGATTGATCTTCAGCTTGAGAGGCGTGTCAATCACTCCCACCACTGGCGTGACCTGAAACCAGGAGATCATATCCAACCGCGCCATTTTCCCGATCACCGCGACTGAAGTCGGCTCAATCCCCACCTCTTCCGACGCTTCGCGCAGAGCCGTGTTTTCCAGAGAGCCGTCCTGCTCCTCCCATGCCCCTCCAGGGAAAGAAACCTGACCGCTGTGGTCTTCCAAATCCAGCGCGCGGCGTGTGTATAGCAAGTGCCACTGCCCGTTTTCGCGGATTAAAGGGACGAGCACAGCCGCGGGGTAGAGCTTTTGAGGGTCGAGGTGAATCCAGCCAGCATCCTGGAGGTCAGATTGATCCGCGTGTGCCTGAAGTCGGCGGGGCAGATCCTCTGGCAGGGTCAGAAATTGGTTCAAGCCTCCTCCATGGACGGCTCATCCCCGAAAGACTCAATTGAGGCTTGCGGCTCGGCGCTTAGCCGGTCAACAGCCCTGCCAAAAAGCAGAAAGCCAGTATGGGCAATCATGCGGTCCACCGGGCGGAGGTGTTGCCAATCTGTCTTGTAGTATCTCACCAGCACTTCCATCACCTCAACAAAAGCAAAATTGTGCTGATTGAGAGCCTGCAGGCAGAGCTGAACCTGATTTACCGTGGGCACCAGCATGCCTAAATAGCCGCCTGGCTTCAAACTGCGGCGGGATTGAGGCAGATAGTCATAAGGGTTTGGCAGGTCCAGGAAGAGCGCGTCAACATTTTCCTCTGAAAATCCGTCCGCGGCGTCTCCGACTTTGAATGTTACCCTGTCAATTAAACCCACTCTTTCGAGGTTTTTTATTGCCAGCGTTTGGATTTCGGATTTGCGTTCGTAGGAGTAAACGTGCCCACTTTCCCCAACCATGTAGGCGAACGCCGTTGTCAGCCCGCCAGATCCACTGCCGCATTCCAGCACGCGCATTCCCGGGCCAATCCCCATTATGATGAGAATTTGACCGATTTCTTTGGGATATAAGATCTGTGTGGTGCGTTTGATGCCTTTGATCAGGTCCGCGATGCCCGGCTGCAAAAGATAGAATGGATTCCCCTGGTGCGATTCGAGCCGGCTGCCCCATTTCTGCCCGATGATATCGTCGTGTCGAATGACACCGCGGTGGGTCTGAAGCACACCGCCAGCCTGCAGGCGCAGCAGATGGCTCTTATGCCCTGCGCCCTGAAGCTGAACAAGATCCCCTTCGCGAGCAATGATGCCCGATTCAATTTGTGAAGTAATCATTCCTGTTTACTCTGCCCAGGGAAGGAATCGATGCGGCTGAACCAATGCCCGATAAACAGGAAAATGATGCTTCCGATAACCCCGCCGCCAAGGTAAAGCGACCCAACAGTCATAAAGGATAGACCCGCGCTTTTGGCAATAAAATGACCGAGAAAAAAGCCCACCCAGCTGAGAATGATATAGATCACGAGCTTCCAAAACCCGCCGTCTTTCCAAAGATGAAAGACAGCTCCGAGCAGGGTTGCCATGACCAAACCAAAAATATAGGTTGACACGTTCATAAATAATCCTTATCGGTTTCTGATTGGTCTTGTATACCAGTTTTGGGAACTCCAACCAGGCAAAGCGCTTAGTTAGGTGTCTCCAAATTCAGGGTCAATGATAACACTAAACCGCTCAATTCGGCCCAGCCTGGCACCTGGGGCAATACCACCGAAACCTTCCTGATCTGGGTCATATCATCTTGACCCCCTCCTCGGAGGGGGAATTAAAGGGGGTGGGTCATGTCATCCAGAGCAATTCAGAGAATCCGGCGTAATAATGGCTCCGACGGACCAGAATTTTTTATCCAAAGAATGCAAATCTCCCTGACCCCCTCCTCGGAGGGG
>LUZV01000219.1 GCA_001603765.1 Anaerolineales bacterium Chloro_02
GAGTTCGTCCAGACTGACAATTCCATCCGCGCCTTCCATTAATGGCACGATGCCGAGAGGTTTGAGCGCTTCTGTTTCAGGCTGCCAGAGGTTAAGATGGTTTGTCAGGTCCGCTTTTGTGAGTATCAGGCTGAAAGCCTCAGGTTGGGTTTCTGCCAATTTGTGGTAAAAGGTGAGCTGATTCCAATAGAGCCGGTGCGCTTCTTCAGCGGTGCTGTAATACTCCTCACCCTCAAAACTTGGGTTGCGGCGGCGTTCCGGCACGGAAAAAAGGGTTCCAAAAACCAAACCGACCTGCGCGGCATTATATTCGCGCCACCCCAGGAGCGATCCGCCCCCGTAGCTGTCATTCCCTTTTTGGCGATCCCGCAGGCGGGTTTCTGCGTTTGGCAGGCGATAATCGCGACCGAGAACGGTCATGTTGTAGGCAAGATCTTGATGTGCGTCTAAAATAAATGGCATGGTATTAAAAAACGCCGGTTTTTAATGCCGGCGCTTCTCCTTGTGATTTGATTAGTCTTGTTTGGCTTCTTCGTCAGCTTTGGGTTCAACCGTTTCGACGGTTTCTTCCACAGCTTCAACGGCTTCCGCGGCTTCTTCAGCTACCTCGGCAACTTCAGCTGCTTCAGCGATTTCTTCGCCCACGATCGCGCCAATTGTTTCGCCTTCAGAGCTGGGTGTTAGATCGAAATCTGCAGCGAGGGTCTTCCAATCCGCGTCCGCATAGGCAGGTGAATCCACCCGGCGCATGCTCAGACCAATGCGGTGATCCTCATCCTCAATTTTCAGGATGCGTAAGGTCACAACATCGCCCACTTTCACAACTTCCTTGGGGTGATCAACACGGCGGTCGCTGAGTTCGGAAATATGAATCAGACCTTCCAGATCACCGGGGAGGTTCAGGCGCGCGAAAGCCCCAAAACTGGTAAGGCGTGTGATTTCGCCTTCGACCAACTGACCAACCTTGAGGGTTTTGACCTGTTCTGACCAGGGATCGTCCAGCAGCTGGCGCATAGAAAGCCCAATGCGGCGCTTTTCGCGGTCGATACTGATGATCTTCACTTTGACTTCCTGCCCAACCTTAAGAACTTCGGTGGGGTTGACCACGCGATCCCAGGAAATCTCGGACATATGGACCAAGCCGTCCGCGCCGCCAATATTGACGAACGCACCAAAATCTGCCAGGCTGGTAACGCGACCTTTGCGGACTTCGCCTTCGGTCAGGTCTTCTAAAACCTTATCGCGAATCATATCGCGCGTCTCGGTGCTCGCGGCGCGTTCGCTGAGGATCAGGCGATGGCGTTCGCGATCCACTTCGATGACACAAACGGTAACCGGATCACCAACAAAGCTTTTGTATTTGGCTTCTGGGGTGTCGCCGGTCATGGCTAATCTACGGCTCAGACTGAGCTGAGAGGCGGGGATGAAACCACGAATGGTAGACAACGGGACTAGCAGCCCCCCCTTGTTATAGCCGACAACGGTCGATTCAAAGCTTTCGCCAGAAGCCAGCGCGGCTTCGGCATCGATCCAGCTTTGTTCTTCAACCGCTCGAACGAACGAAAGAATCAGATTGCCTTCCTGATCATGTGGGTTTACCACAAACACCGGGATGGCTTTTCCTACCTCGAAAGTCGCGAGCAAATCCTCGGGGATCGCCTCGAATTCTTTTCCGACGATTAAACCCTCAGATTTGGCGCCAACACTGACCAGGATCTGCGACCCTGAGATGCTGGCGATGATGCCATCACGGATTTCACCCGCGACCGGCATCTGGAATGAAAAATCCTCAGAATTGAGGTATTCACCCATCAAACTTTCCATGGTTTGTTCTGTTTCGTTTTCCTGATTACTCTCCTGACTTTTCTCCTGCTTACTAATGGCGTCGTTGTCTGACATTGAATGAACTCCGAATTAAGATTTGGCACTGATTATAGACCCAGAGTCAAATTCCCGCAACCCATATTAAAGAATTGGAGGGGCAATTCGACGAAAATGAGGCAAATCATGTTTTTTTCTGGCTTAATCTTCCTTGAGTGGGGGGTAATCGCCCCAGTCGAGAACCTCACGCGTGCCAGTTTGAGGATGCGCTTTGCTAATAATACCCTGTTCTTCTAATTTTTCAATCAAACGGGAGGATCGCGTATAGCCGATGCGAAGTTTTCGCTGCAGCATGGAAACCGATGCCCGCCCTTCTTTGCGGATGATGCGCAGCGCTTCTTCGGTGAGGCTGTCCTCATCCGGATCCTTTACCGGGTCATCCCACAGGGGGATTTGGTTTAGCGGCAGGTTGCTCGCGGTGGTGTAGAGCGCTTTGTCGGGACGTTCCGGTGCTCCGCTTTCACGCGTCTGAGCCTGCCAGAACCGCGCGAGGCGCGCGACCTCCTCCTCAGACACATACGCGCCTTGCAGCCGAACCGGAGCCGGGGCGTCTGGAGCCTGGAAGAGCATATCGCCGCGACCCAAAAGACGCTCAGCGCCTGGTTGGTCCAGGATGACACGGCTGTCGATGCCGGAGGCAACGGAAAAGGCAATTCGGGCTGGGAAGTTGGCTTTGATCAGACCGGTGATAACGTTGGCAGATGGGCGTTGGGTGGCGATGATGAGGTGGATGCCTGTGGCGCGGGCAAGCTGCGCGAGCCGCGTCAGAGAGCGTTCAGTTTCATCGGGGGAGAGCAGCATCATATCCGCCAATTCATCAATGACGACCACAATATATGGAAGCGTCTTAATGCCTTCAATCGGTGCTTTTTTGTTGAATTCTTCCAGGTTCCGCACGCCGTGGTCCTCAAAAATACGGTAGCGCAAATCCATCTCGCGCAGCATCCACTGAAGCGCGCCGACGACCTTCTCAGGTTCCACAATTACGTCTGTCAGTAAATGCGGGATTCCGTTATAAACTGAGAATTCCACACGTTTTGGGTCTACCAAAAGCAGCCGCAATTGATCCGGGTTGAGAGTGAGCAGAAAACCAGTGAGAATGGCATTAATGCAGACGGATTTGCCGGAGCCAGTAGTGCCGGCGATCAGGAGATGCGGCATGGCAGCCAGATCGGCGGTGGTTGGGGTGCCGGTTACATCTTTTCCTAAAACAAATTTGATCGGTGAGGTGTGCTTCTGAAAGGGCAGGCTTGTGGCAAGCTCAAGCATGGACACCATACTGGATTTAATGTTGGGAACCTCAATGCCAATATATCCTCTGCCCGGGACTGGCGCTTGGATGCGGATCTGCGAGGCTTTCAGCGCCATCGCCAGATCATTGCTAAGCTTGGTGATGTTACTAACGCGCACGCGCGTACGCCCGCTGCGGTTTTCGATATATTCAGGTTCCACCCCAAACATGGTGACGGTCGGTCCGCGGCGAATTTCAGTCACTCTGCCTGGTGAGTTGAAAGAACGTAGAGTTTCTTCGATCACTCTGGCGCGGTCTTCATCCGACTCCTCAGTGACCGGAGCGGTTTCAACCGGATTTAGAACGTCCTCTGGTTCCGGCAGGATCCAGGCTCTTTCTGTCTCATTCTTTTCCGGTTGAGGTTCTGGTGTTGTTATGATGCCTTGGTCATAATCCTCAGGAGCATATATTGCTTCAGCGGGTGCTGGCTCAATTTCGAATTGCTGCAGGTGAGCTTGTTCGTTTTTCAGCCGCTGTTCCTCAACTTTAGACCGAAGATAGGTGGCAAATTTGGAATGGCTGCTCTTGAGCTTATCTGCCAGCCAGCTCACAAGATCCGACATCGAAAGATCAATCAACAGCACCAGCGCTACAAGCAGCCACGCGAACAATACGATCATGGTCCCCGCTTTGCCGAAGGCGGATTCAAGCCCGCGATAGATGGCACTGCCGAGCACGCCTCCGCCAGGTGGGTTAGAGGCGCCGCCCACGCTGACGTCAATCAATTGAAACCAGGTCAGCGCGTTTGAAAAGATCAGAATTAACCCAACAATTCGTTCCAAAGACACACCTGGGACTCGGTCAATTTTGGAAAGCAAAAACCAAGCGCCAAAAAGAAGCAGGACGATTGGCAGCGCGTAAGCTCCCCAGCCGATCCAGCGATGTAAAAAACTAGCCCAAATCAGCGTCAGACCGCCGGAGTTGGAGGTCAGCAGGCTTAACAAAGTCAGCACGCCAATTACAATCATGACAATGCCAGCGATATCCAATTTTTGCTGAGCGGTGAGCCTGGGCGGTTCCGGGGCGAGTTGCCTGGCGCGATTAGGCGCGGCTTTGGGTTTTGTGGTCAAAGTGGTACGGGTTGGGGTCTTTTTTGGTTTGCTGGCGGCAGATCGGGTGGATGCCGCGCTGCTTTTTACGGTACGGTTTGAAGACCGACTCTGCGTGGTTGTTTTCTTTGTGTTCCCAGTTGTTTTTTTTGATTGACTTTTTGCAGTACTGCCCGCCATTGCCGCATTGCTCACTTTCGTTT
>LUZV01000220.1 GCA_001603765.1 Anaerolineales bacterium Chloro_02
ACAGGGGACTTGCAGCCGCACATTATCTGAATATTATAACTTATCAAGAGACTAAGAAATTTGCTATTATACAAAATTTAGACAGACAAAATTGGCTTGAAAATTCTAACGATGGGCCATCTCCTGACAAGAAACAGCGCCTGGATTGCCAGGCGCTGTTTATGTTTGCCGGATTACTTACCCAGAGCCTCGTACCAGGCCTGGATGACTTTGCGGTTTCGCTTTTCGAGCGTTTGGGTCATCTGGTCTATCTTCGCCAGAATGTCAGCCTTGCTCCAGTGGTGCTCCGCGATCACACCTCTAACCACCTGCTCCGTGCGTTCACTCAGGCGCGATTGGCAAAGCATGTCCACCAGGTGCCAGGGGGAATGGGCTTTTCGCAGCGTGTCGGCGGTTAAGTCTTCCAACTTATTAAGCACTTCCGCCATCATGCGCTGCCCGGTTTGCAGGTCAGCGGCTTCAATATAAACCCGATTGATGGGCTCCGTGCCGGAGGCGCGCATGCGCAGGTAGTAATGGTCATCTCCGCTTTGGTCACTGAGCTGCATCTCAACCAGTTCGTAGCGAATTCCGCCGAGGTAGTCGATCTTCAGCCCGGCGATCGCCAGCATGTCGGGCTCAACGTGATCCGGAAGGTCAAGGTAGTAATCAATGAAGGCTTCTTTTGCCTCGAGCGGCGCGTCCACATCCGAACGACCCGCGTGGGAAGTGGGGTCAGAGGATGTGCCAAAGGATTCCCAAAGACCCGGCAGCCTAACCAATTCGTCCCAGATTTCCTGCAAAGAGGCAAGCGGCTTCTCGGGGCGGGTGCCGTAATAGGCAAGCATGTCCAGGATGAGCAAATTCGCCCAGGGACCGTCTTTGTCGGTGATGTGACCGCGAGTGGTCAGCCCGGAAGATTCTTCTCCGCCGATCAGAATCCGGTCGCGCCATTCATCTGGCAGGACCTTAAGGTTGTTATAAGCGCTGTCAGTTCGGCGAATCTCTTCGATGTATTTAATCCCAACCGGCACCGCGAACGCGTTTTTCAGAGCTCGCGAGGCGATATCACCCACGCGGCATTTGTAAATCCGCTGACCCACATATCCCGGCAGCGCGCCTTTGGCTGGTTTATTGGCTTCATTGTTTGGGATCATGCCCGCCAATACCTCCAGCAGTGGCGAACCGGTCTGCGTGGCGATTACGCGCCCGGTGATGCCGCGGTCTACGCCCAGGTAGCGCAGCAGCATCGGCAGGATTTGATTCGGTCTAAAGTAGACTCCGCCCTTATCAACAATTCCGAAACGGTCGGCGTCGGTATCCATGCCCATGCCAATTTGCGCGCCTGTGCGGGCAACGGTTTCTTTGAGCAGTTGGTTGAAAGGTTCTTCCGGGTTGGCATAGTCCTGCCCGCCCAAATCGGGGTCAACCTCGGCATGGATGACAGTGCAGCGCGCGCCGGCTTCGCCAAGGAGTCGGGTCAGATAACCGCGCCCCGAGCCGTGCATCTCGTCGATCACCACCATCTTATCGGCGAAGAAACGTCTTATTCGGTCAAAGTCAATCGGAATGCGAGCGTTGCCGTTCCCATTATTTTTGATCCATTTAACATAATCATCGAGGGGGTCAAAACCTTTCACCAAACCGCGCGCTCGCGCGGCTTCAACCTCGCTTTGCCCACCGGCATGGTCAATCAGCTGCAGTTCGTTGATGCGGAAGGCGATAAAATCGGTCACATTCGTTGGGGCAGGATAGCCCAGGCGGGGATTAAATTTGATTCCCTGCCATTCAGGCGGGTTATGGCTGGCGGTCGCGATGATCAAACCCGCCACATCCTCCGGTGGGACGACTTCCGTCTCGTAGAAAGCCAGCGCCGGCGTGGGCACGTCGCGGTTGCCAATGTGCACGGTAAAGCCATTCGCAAGGCAGGTTTCTGCCGTCCACTGGGTGACCAGGTCAGAGTTGCGGCGGGTATCGTGCCCCAGGACAACAATTTTCCCGGAGAGATCTTCCGCGCCAACAAAAGCTGGCACATTCTCGTTATTTAAAAAGTCGCATACCGCTTGCACGACCTGACGCGCGCGGGTTTCAGTGAAGTCAAAACCCCAGCGCCCGCGTACGCCGGAAGTGCCAAAGCGCAGGTATTTGCGGTCATAAATTTCCCGCAGCAAACCCTTCTTGCCAGCCAGCCCCAACAATAGCGGGTCGCCGGTGCGCAGGCGCAGGGCGTAGAGTCGCTCAAAAATGTTGCCGATCTGGATCACCCGGTACGCCATAAAGCGGTCTGGGTCAACCTGATCATTGAGGCTGTCCAGTAAGGGCAGGATCTCGTGTTGGATCGCGTCTTTTAGGCTGGCAAAGGCAGGGCTCTGCAGATATTCCCGGGCAATGGCGATAGCCTTTCGGCGCATATCACCCGAACGGGGCAGATAATCGGCGTCTATCTCGGCGCGGACGGCTCTACTGGCTTCATCCTTCGCCTGATAAAGCTCCAGCCTCCCTTGGGTGCCAGTGGCTGCCAGGGTGAGCAGCAGGCTGAAAATGCGCGAAGAGGCAACCAAATCCTCTCCGATTACCTCCGGGTGGTCCGCCAGCCAGGTTTCCAGGCGCAGCAAGAAAGCGTTCATGTCGTTGATGGCAGGCTGCCAACTTTGGGGGTTGTCGGCTGTCAGGATGGCGCGGTTGAGGAGATTAAATTCCTGCGCGAAACGGGTTTTGAATGGTTGCGGGTCAATGGAAGCTTGCATGAATTCTCCTTGATTAGTTGTCGGCTTCGGGGCGAGGCATCAGCCCGCCTTCGGAAACATTTAGGACTTCGATTTTAGCACCAGGCGGTGTGCTTGTTTCTTTTTGTATCAAATCGCACACTTCCCAACAGATGGCTGCCAGTTCACGCGTAGTATGGCGGGTGTCAGCTTCAAGCATCAGGCGATATTTTGGCTCGGTACCGGAATAGCGCGAGTTGAGCTGCACCAATCCGGGCAGGCGGTGTTTTACTTCTTCAAGCTTGCTCTGCATCGCGTCAAGGCTCTTTAGATCGGGTTTGGCAGCCACATTGCAGGACGCAATCAACTGTGGAAATTTTTCAATCCTGGAGGCAAGCGCCGCCAAAGAGGGCTGCTCCTGCTCAAGCAGAACCTTTAGCATAAAAATTGCCGTGCGCAAGCCGTCGCCGGTGCGGTGGTTTTCATCCAGCAGGATGATATGACCAGACTGCTCACCGCCAAGCCCAAACTTGCCATCAAAGCCATTTTCAGAGGTGAGACTCAGCAGCGCCTCGGTTACATACTTATCCCCAACCGGGGTTTGGATCAACTCAAAGTGGTGGTCGGCGGCATATTGATGAAGCGAGCCGTTTGCCATCACGGTTGTGACCAAAGTGTTGGCGAGTAAAAGGTCTTGCTGATGCAGCGCGTCGGCCAGGATGGCTAGCATATGATCCCCATCGATCAGGCGTCCCTTTTCATCCATCAGAATCACACGGTCAGCATCACCGTCAAAAGTGATCGCCACGTCAGCCTGGTGCTCGGCAACCAACGCTGCCAGCTCCTCTGGTTTGGACCGGGCATACTCTGAGCCGGCATGAACGTTTATGTTGATTCCATCAAATTCCGTGTTCAGCGCGACTACATCCGCGCCCAACTCCACAAACAGCTCGGGTCCCACGCGGTATGCCGCGCCGTTGGAGCAATCCAGCAAAATTTTCAGCCCTTGCAAGTCCAGACCCTTTTGGGTGTCGTGTAAATCCTGCAGGTAAAGATCATAGTTCTGCCTGCCGTCCTCCCTTTGCCCAGTTTCAGGCAAATTGAGATCGCCTTCCGGAAGGGTCGCGAGATAGGCTTCGAGCCTGGCTTCCTGCTCCGCGGAAAGCTTCATGCCCTGATTGTTCAGGAATTTGATGCCGTTCTCCGCGGCTGGGTTGTGCGAAGCTGAAATCACCGCGCCAGCGGTGGCGCCAAGTTTGCGCGTTAGCCACGCGATGCCAGGGGTGGGCAAAATGCCCAGATCCATCACCCGCGCGCCGCTGGTAAGTAAGCCGTGGGTGAGGGCTTCCTGGAGCATAGGTCCAGAAACGCGCGTGTCGCGTCCGATCACAAACAGATCCTTGCCTCGCGTACCTTGGCTGAGTACATGCCCAACAGCGACACCCAACCGATAAACAAAGTCTGGGGTCATGGGCAGCTCACCGGCTTTGCCGCGGATGCCATCAGTACCAAAATATTCGTTTTGTGCCATAACTAATTCCTCTATCGATAAATGATGTCAGCAACTACTGGCAGGTGATCTGAAATGCTGTGCGCCAGGGAGGAGTTGACAATGAAACACTGGTATTCAACCAGGCGGCTAACCGGGTAGAAATAAATATGATCAACCGTCCCAGCGTGGGGATGGGTGGCAATGTTCTCATGCGGTTTAAGTTCCATGATGCCGTGATCCCGCTCTAGCAATTCCTGCAGGGTATACTCCTCAGAGGTCGCGTTGAAATCGCCCATCAGGATCATCGGAAGTTGCGGCATAAGCACATGCGTTTCAATCAGGCTGATCACGCCGCTAATTTGCTGGGAACGTGTGATTCTGGCGGCATCTACCACCTCACTCCAGGCGTTTTCGCCCCTTTCTCCGACGAGGGTGGTGAGGTGAAGATTCAGCACAAAGGGAAACGGCGCTTGCCGCAAACGAGTCAGAATCACAAAGCGCGGGTCGGTATCGCGTGAGCCCTCATAGCTGGCCGGCTGAAAAAGCGGCACGTTGCGCGGCACGCCAACTTTGGAGGTGTCGCTTAGCCTGCTGAAGGCAATATTCGAAAACAGCGCGTTGCCTTTTGACCAGTCCCACCAGTCGTTGAACAAACCGTTCACCATCAGGTCTTTCTTAACTTGCATGTGCCGCTTCATCGAGAGTGTCTCTCCATAAAAAGCGTGTTGAAAACCGCAATCGGTGTGGATGCGGTCAACCATGCTGTGTGTGATACCGTCAGCGTCGATGTATTGCGCGATTTCCTGAACCCCCAACACATCCGGCTTGATCTCTTCTATCAGCTGTATGAGCGCTTCAGCTTTGTTTTCGCTGCGCTCAGGAGAGCCGGTAAAGTTCTTTTCTCCGCCCCCCAGATTGAGAGTCATAACCCTTAATTTGTGCATAAGCAAATTCTTTCTTCGTTAACCTGACGAATATTATACCAATCAACACCGAGCGTACTGCCAGCTGTGCGGCGCGGCGCTCAATGCTGTGATGTTTTTTTGTGTGTGGGATTAACTGAGCTCTCCAGCCCCAATTTTTGTTTGGGTTGATTTCTCACCGCGCGATAAAGGCAGCTCTAAAATAAATTGAGCTCCGCCGTCTCGGTGATTGCGCGCGTATAGGTTCCCCCCGTGCACGCGCGCCAGGCGGCGCGCGATTGCCAATCCAATACCCTGCCCGGCAGAGTTCTGACCATCTTCACGGTTGAGCTGGTAGTAGCGGTCAAAAATTGTCTCACGCTTGTCTTCAGGGATGCCGGGGCCGTGATCGCGTACGGTCAGAACCGCCAGCGTGCCTTGCTGAAAGACTGCAACATCAATCGGTGTGCCATCCGGAGTGTAGAGCAGAGCGTTCTGGAAAATATTTTCGAGAATTTGGTCAATCCGATCAGTGTCGATCTCTACCATAAGACCCATTTGAAGGGTAACGATTCTGATAAGCCGATTTTGTTGAGATAGGAAGCCTTTGAAGCGAGTTATAAACCCAAGAGTAAACTCTGCCAGGTCTTGCGTGGAGAGTATCAGCGTAAATCTGCCCGCATCCATCCTTGCTAAAAGTCCCAGATCGTCCACCATGCGTGAAAGGTGTGTGTTTTGGTTTTTAAGCGTAGTAAGAGTATCCTGATTGAAGGGGTAGACGCCGTCCTCAACCGCCTCAATGGTTGCCCGCTGAACCGCCAGCGGGGTGCGAAAGTCGTGAGCGAGATCGTTAAACAAATTGCCGCGTTTAAGATCATTTTTCTCAAGGCTGACCGCCATCTCATTGATCGCTGTAACCAATTCGGAAATGCCCGAGTAGGTTTGCATTGGCACACGCTGCGTAAAATCGCCTTCTGAGA
>LUZV01000221.1 GCA_001603765.1 Anaerolineales bacterium Chloro_02
AAGCCATATATTAAAAGAGCCGAAGGCTCTCAGTCGTGCCGGATGCCGGGGCATCGTACAAACAGCACAGGCCGGCCGCCCCCACAGCACAGGGAGTGAAACGCGGTTTGCGCGGGACGGGGCTCGTTTCCGTCCGTCCTGCGGATTCCGTTGCCGGGTACTTCCCGTGCATTCGAGACGGTGTACAGTTTCGTGTCAGGGTGCCGGGCGACCTCGACCGGCCCGGAAGATGTGCGTCACCGCGAACGGCCGCCGGCGCAATCGGTGCTTCAACCGCACTCCACGCACGCGGAAAACCGCTTGTGACCGAGATCACAAGCGGTGGTAAAACACTATGCCGTTAACGCGGGAGGTCAATTGCCACCATTGCTTAAAAAGGAACCATTCATCTCGTGTAATGGTTATTCTAATCGAATGCTTTCCTGCCAGATAGCGCGAAATGAAACTGGGACGGACTTTTCGGGAATTATCTTGCGGGGCGCCGGTGTTTCCACTTAGGCGGTATGCCGGAGGAAGCGAAGGGCGAATCGACAAAGCATTCCACTTAGAAGCCCGACCCAAATCAAAATGCACAAGAAGACCGGCAAACTTTCTGCATAAAGCGAACGGAGTCTCTCATATGCCGAGGCCGGAAGTCAAGCCAATACGCACAAAGTTGTGCAATTAATTGCATAGGGCACGGCGCCTCGTTTTCCGTGGTATAAAAGAAAACCGCCGGCCCGAGCGCGCTTGCGTGCGGCCGGATAAAGCGGGGGCGGAGGAAAGGAGCTGTTGCTCAAAAGGATATTTTAAGGTTCATTACGATAGTGGAACGAACGAAAATCCCCCTCCCTGCAATGGGAGAGGGGAGTCGTCCGTATTTTGGGGCGGCCTCCTGCTGAAATTTTGGTTTTGGGCAACAACCCTGGAGGCCTTTCTCCGCTCTTTCCAACCGGTATGATCCGGAAAAGGTGCGGGGGGCCGGCTTGAAACCGGTCCCCCGCGATTTTCATGCCGCTTGGCGGCTGATCGTTTCGGTGCTTAGAACCTGTAGTTCACGCCCAGGTTGAGTTGGTGAGTCACGGTGTCCACCGTGTAAGCGACCTGGTAGGGTTGAGCCGCGAGCGCAAACCCGGGAACCGGGTTGGCGATAACGGTTTCGCTGCCCAGGTCATAGAACAGGTACTCCAGCTTCACGCTCCACCTTCTGGAAAGGGCGTATTCCGCGCCCGCTCCGGCGGCCCACCCCACCTTGGTATCGTCCGTGGATGCCGAATACACCTGGTTTCCAATCGGCCGAAAGTCGGTGGTGCCCGTAAAGCTCACGTGTCCGTAAGCCAGGCCGCCCGTGCCGTAGATCAGCAGGTTGGGCAAAACGGTGTAGCCCACCCTGGGGCGAATCGTCCCGAACCAGTCGGTTTCCGCGTGGGTTCTGAGCAATCCGTTACCCGGCAGAGGCGTTCCGTCATATTGGGTTATGGGGCTCAAAGT
Organism: Anaerolineales bacterium Chloro_02; assembly: GCA_001603765.1. Classification (GTDB taxonomy): domain Bacteria; phylum Chloroflexota; class Anaerolineae; order Anaerolineales; family Anaerolineaceae; genus Mesolinea. The sequence goes on from LUZV01000221.1 coordinate 1,471, forward strand.
GGACGTCCCGGACATTGCGGACCCCGAAAAATCAGCCTCGATGCCCACCACGAAGCACCCGCTCTGCCAGTTGTAGCCGGCCTGTAAACCCCCGAGCACCCCCTTGGCGTGCAGGGACTGCGAGGTCGGTTCGAGATTGATAAACGTGGCGGCGTCCGGCAGCGGCTTGGTGCCCGGGTCGGCGTTGACCACGCCGTAGCCCAGATGGAGACCCACGTAAGGGCCGGTCCAGTTGAACGTGCCGTCCGCTGCCAAACCGATCCCGCTCAACGCCAGCATGAACGCAAACGACAGTAACGTTACCCTGAATAACAATTTCATTGTGTCCTCCCCTTTTAGTGGACCTTAGGATCCCCCGGATACACTCCAAGCCTTCTATTCACAGCTCGGTCAATTGTCAAGGAAAGAAAGGCCGCGCAAAATTTGCCGGTTTAAATCAATCGGTTGGGGAGTGGAAATCAATGAGGGATTTTCTGCGCGCCGGGAAAAAACGGCCCGCTCGGACGCCGGCGGGGTTGAAATCGCGGGTCGGTTTGTTATGTACCGGTAAGGGACGGCTCACGCCTTGGGGGGATGTTCTTTCATCCCGTAATCGCAGAAGGGAAGCAACGGGCAGATCGGGCATTTCGGCTTTCTGGCGATGCAGATCCTCCTGCCGTGCTGGATGAGCTGATGGCAGAACTGGATCCATTTCTGGCGGGGGACGGCCTCCATCAGGTCCTGTTCGATCTTGTCCCGGTCCTTTTTGTCGGTGAGCCCCAGCCGCGCCGATAACCGGGCGACGTGGGTGTCCACGACGATGCCCGGAATCTGGAAAGCGTTGCCCAAAACGACGTTGGCCGTCTTGCGCCCTATGCCGGGCAGTTCGACCATGGCGTCCAGGTCGGGAGGAACTTCGCCGCCGTAGCGTTCCACGAGCACCCGGCAGGTTTCCTTTATGGCCTTGGCCTTGTTATGATAAAAGCCGGTGGATCGGATGTCCTCTTCCAGTTCTTCGATGGACACTTCGGCGAAGGCCTTGGCCGCGGGAAACTTTCGAAAAAGGGCGGGCGTTACCTTGTTTACGCGCTCGTCGGTGCACTGGGCGGAAAGGATCGTGGCAACCAGGAGCTGAAGAGGATCGCCGAAGTCCAGGGAGCATTGAGCGTCCGGATAGAGTTCGTCGAGCATATTTAGTATTGACTTTACCCTGTCGGGGGATATATGCAGTGCGCTCAAAATTGTCACTCCCTTACAGCGATGGTGATTGGCTGAATTTTGTCCTTGGGACCAAGTCCTTATGTCAAAGTTTCGGTTTGATTTCAAGGCGAAAGGATTGTATTGCGATAAAGGTGTACTGTACACCCGTTGAGGGAGCGGGTTCGGAGGCAAATGGACGAGACAAAATTAAAAAATCTGTTGAGGTCGATATCGGCAAAAGCGCCCGCCGGCAGGAGGTCTTCCGGCGTTCATATAGTGGTGTGTCCTTTTTGCGACACCGGCCACCCGGTGCCGATGGATTTCGATTCCATTCACCGCTGCAGTTGCGGGGCCTGCTACAAAGTATGCGGCAGCGACACCCTCGAAGCAGGCGTGGGAGATATCGCAAGTTCTTTGTGGAACGACGACGAACTGGATTTCGTGCGGCAGGTGCCGGTGGATTTTTGTAACATCATCATCGAAAAAGACTTCGACCGCCTGCTGAACCTTAAGGAGACCTCGAGAGAGGACGCCGGCATCGAACGCTTCTGCAAATACGACGTCAACCTGCACCTGAACCTGGTGTGGGTCAAAAGGCTGTTCTGACGGAGAGCGGAAGGTGCAGTCGAAGAATAGGGGAGGGACCGCGGAAGGGTGAGGCAGGACCCTCGGCGGAAGACCGGAGCGGGAAGCCGGAATGGAAAGGCAGAGAGCGGATTTCCGGGCATCCACCCGCGCCGCGAAGCCCGCTGCCCGAGGCTCGCAACCCGTAACTCCCTTTCTTGACACCAACCGCATAAGGGAGTATATCTTCCCAACCACAACGGGGATGTAGCTCAGTTGGGAGAGCGCAGGCTTCGCAAGTCTGAGGTCGTGGGTTCGAATCCCATCATCTCCATACGATAGATAGTCCAAGGGGGTTCCAGGTTCCTGCCTGTTACCCCTTTTCTTTTTCCCGCCGCCGGTGACGGGCAATTCGCTTGTTGGCAGTGCCTGCGGTAGAAAACTACAAAGCCTGTCCTTCTTGCCCTCCAGACCCCAGGGGAGTACTCGTGCAAGCTGAGGCCAACGGTGAATTCAAGGTCTCTGAAGCCCTGCGCGAAAACGTGAAGAGTATGTACGTGATCTGGGTTACGTCATCGGTGCGTCCATTTTCCGCGAACGGACTGCCGGTGACAGGCTCCTGCCAAATGAACTTGAGCTTGATGAGCGTACAAACCAAGTCAAACAAAAGAGTGTCAACAGAATAGACGAAGACAAGTTCTGGACTGAAGAGGCAATCGAAATCGGTTTAATCCACAGCCGACAATGGAGAATGTGGGTGAATTCCGTAACCGTCAATTACTGGACGGACACACTTTATCCCGGCACTTACCTCTGGTACCTCCGCGAACCGCCCGACCCCGAGTTTACCGAAGAGCAAGAGCAGGAACATGAACGGGCAAAGGACGTAATCTATCAGAAAATCAAAGAGCGGCGAGAGAAGCGGCGCATTAATGCGCAATCTTAGTTTGGACTAAAGTAGCCAATTCACTGAATCTCCGTCGTAGCTTGCGATCTTCCTCAATCGTGGTAAAATCGCCCTGAACTGACTATAAACCTCATGGTTGAGGACGATTGCTCATTTAGAAGTATGGAGCCTGGACCACCAAGGTGCATGGGGCCAGGCTGACCAAAGACATGCCGACAGAGCAGAAAAAGCCTTTTTAATGAAATTCAAAGTGATGAGCCAGACAATATGGGAAGATGGCGAAATGGTTTTGAACCAAATTGAAAGTGGCTTGGGCCATAAAGCGGCAGCAAAGAGAGCTTTTTGTCTGAACAGTGATCGCGAAAAATCGGAGTTTCGACAGAAGCCAGAAAGCATTGTCGTCTACTATGTTGATGAAGACAAATAATCTGAGTTCGCGATGCAGACAGTGCCTCGCTTCAACTCCATTCGCTGGCCAAAGCGCCTTTCTCTTCGTGAACTTAGCCCTAAATTGTGAGATTTCAAAGTGCTCACCGATACGATAAAAGAAACACGCGAAATACTAGGGTCTGAAATAAGAGATATTCCCGCCGAGATGTGGGCTGAACAAGCTAAAAGGTTGGCAATGTGGTTTACAGATGATGTCGAGGAATTAGTCGCTGTTGCCAAGTCGATATTTTCGGAAAAGCTTTTTGACAACTCTAGACTGGAGACTCTTTATAGCCCTACTCCATCGATACAGGTATGTAGTTATAGAATACGCCCAAATAATGCATACTACCAAAGTATTGGTGCACCGGTCCCAGGACCCGATAATCCTTCTGGCCGAGACGCCACTGGAATAGAACTGTCATTCTCCCTCCTGAAACAGGTTCGGTCAGATCCCGCGCAAGTTGAAATCGTATTCAGAGTGTGGGGGTACCATGAAAGAAACGCATTTAAGCGTTTCTTTTCAAACTATAGGCGAATCATAGAATTATTGCTAGCTAAATCGAAATATGAATTTTTTACCGCCGTCCCATTCGATAGCCTAGATTCAATAAAGAAGAATAATATAATTGCCAGTTTGGAATCATACCTACCTCAAGATGATCCCGAAAATAGCTTCTCTATTTACCATTCCGTATATGAAGATGCTAAATTGGAACACATAGTTTCTGCTTTCATACCTCTACTAAGCTTATATGACTCCAGCTATCATTATT
>LUZV01000222.1 GCA_001603765.1 Anaerolineales bacterium Chloro_02
GTTGATTGCTTTTGGCTGGGTCTTAGAGGTAACACTGGGTTTGTTGGTCAGGCTCGGCGCGCAAAAGCTGGTCGAATGGAAAAAAGCTGAAGCTAAACACAGATTATTGCGGCTGGCAGGTTTAAGTCTGGTGGTAATCTCAGCCGTATTTAGAGCTCAGGGTCGAGTACAATTGTTTTCAATCCTGAGCGTCATCGCGACGGCAATTTGGGCTCTCGCATTAGTCGGGATAAATTCAAATCGGAGAAATAAATATGGATAATGTCTTTCCCTCTTCTCATCCATTAATTGCAACAAAACTGACTCTCCTGAGGGATGCCAGCACCGAGCCGAAGAAATTCCGTGAATTGGTCCGCGAACTTGCGGCGATGTTAACTTATGAAGCCACCATGGATTTAGCGGTGAGAGATGTGACCGTGCAAACGCCTTTGATGGAAACAGCCGGCGTTAAACTGCTCGAAAGGATCGGTCTGGTGCCGATATTGCGGGCAGGGCTTGGAATGGTTGAGGGGGTTTGGGGTCTGATGCCTGGCGCTGAGGTGTGGCATATCGGGCTCTATCGCGACGAGAGAACTCTGAAACCGGTGGCATATTACAACCGCTTGCCGGTGCAGCCAACCGTGGGTGTGTGTTTGATCCTGGATCCAATGTTGGCAACGGGCGGTTCCGCGGTGGCGGCGGTGGACATCCTAAAGCAGTGGGGCGTGGGTAAAATCAAATTTGTGGGGCTGATCGGCGCTCCGGAAGGAATCGCGCGCCTGCACGCAGCCCACCCGGACATTCCAATCCACTTGGCGGCAATCGATGAGCGCCTGAACGAGCACGGCTACATTCTGCCAGGGCTTGGCGATGCCGGCGATCGGCAGTTTGGAACATAAGCGGCAGATTTTTTTTGGCAACAAATCGCGCTTAGATGCGATACAAAAAACGAAAAAACTTGAATAAGGAGAAAAATTGAGATGATTGGAGTTATTCTGTGTTCCCATTCGAGCTTTGCTCAGGGCTTGTTTGATGCCGCAAAGATGATCACTGGTGAAACCGAAAACATCACCGTTCTGCCCTTTGTTGATGGCGACAACGTTGACGATTTAGTGGAAAAGATGCGCAAAGCAGCCGAAGGGTATCGCGCGCAGGGGATACCTTACGTCTACATGGTCGACCTGTGGGGCGCGTCCCCATTCAACGCCTCGCTGATGGCGGAGGGTGAAAATGGCGCGGATATCGTGGCGGGCGTCAGCTTGCCTTTCTTCCTGGAATTTCTGACCAGCCGTGAAGACTTTAAGGGCGGACCAACCGCGGAATTTCTGGATGGAATCATTGAAGAAACCGGGTTGGTAAAGCGCATCAATTTCAAGGAATTGAGCGGTTAGAGAGTAAAACAAAGTGGTTATAGGTCCACACTAATTCAGTGCGGACCTTTTTATTTTAAGATACATGTTGCTGAGATTGCTGCTAAACGCGCGGTTTGGGAGGAATGCCTTCAACTTCGTGCGAAATTAACCGCGCAACCTTTCCCATCGGACAGGCTGAAAGGTCAGTAACCGGAACCCAGGCAAATAAGGACGGTAAACTGACCTCAGCTGGCGATGAAAGCGCGCAGATGAAGGCGTGAAGTGTGATCTTGAAATGCGTGTAGGCATGGCGAAAAACGCCGAGCGCTGCCTCTACCTCAACGGGTAGTTCATATCGTGAAAGGAGAAGAGTCCGCAGCGCCATGGGGAGGTCAGTTGTTCCGTCCGCCACCGCACCACCAGGATATTCCCAAAGCCCGCCCAACATGCCCTCAGGCGGACGGCGATTGAGCAGAACCTTGCCGTCGTTTAGGATAACGGCGACGGTTACCACCTTATGCGGGACCTGGGCTTGTGGCTTGCGAACGGGCAGCTGTTGCTGAGTGCCGCGCTGAAAAGCCAGACACGCGGACTGGAGTGGGCAGCGCGGACAGTCAGGTTTGGCGGGCGAGCAGATGGAACTCCCGAGATCCATCAGCGCCTGGTTAAAAT
>LUZV01000223.1 GCA_001603765.1 Anaerolineales bacterium Chloro_02
AGAAAATCGACCTGCGCAAAGTCAGTGAGTTGATTCAAGTGCGCACCGAAACGCTCACCGATATCCCGGATTTAATTGGCTTCTTAGCAGCGCTGCCGGAGTATTCCGCGGAACTATTCGTAAACCAAAAGTCCAAATCCACTCTTGAAAGCTCACGTGAGGTATTGCAAGCGGTTTTACCGCTGCTGGAAAGGTTGGAAAGCTGGAGCAACGAAAGTTTGTTTGATGTGTTGAAGGCTTTCGCTCAGGAACACAGTCAAAAAGTTGGGGAGGTCATGTGGCCCATTCGCACCGCGCTCTCCGGGAAGGAAACCTCGCCTGGCGGCGCCACGGAGTTGGCGTCACTTCTGGGTAAGCATGAAACCCTCTGCCGGCTTCGGATTGGGTTGGAGAAGTTGCGGTCAGGATAGCAAATCCATCGATAGACGCAAAACAGCGTTGTTTTCAACCCCGGTCGTAGGGAAGGGGCTTGCCCCCTTACGATGGTGTGATCAATATTCCATGGCGTGGATGGCAATTATTGTTTGAAACACGGCCGTAGGGAAGGGGCTCGCCCCCTTCCGATTGTGATCATTATTCCATCGTGCGGATGGCACAAGGCCATTCCCTACGGGGGTTATGGGTGGAATGGCAATTATCATGTGAAACACGGCCGTAGGGAAGGGGCTCGCCCCCTTCCGATTGTGATCATTATTCCATCGTGCGGAATGGCACAAGGCCATTCCCTACGGGGGTTATGGGCGGAAAGGCAATTATCGTGTGAAAAACGGTAGTAGGGAAGGGGCTTGACCCCTTCCGATTGCGTTATCAAAAATCCGTGGCGCGGAATGGCGCAAGGCCATTCCCTACGGGATTGGGTGGCGCGGAATAGCATTGCGCCATTCCCAACAGAGGTGATGGGTGGAATGTCAATTATTGTTCGAATCACGGTCGTAGGGAAGGGGCTCGCCCCCTTCCGATTGTGATCAATATTCCATCGTGCGGAATGGCACAAGGCCATTCCCACGGGGGTGGGTGGCGCGGAATGACGCGAGGCCATTCCCTACGGGGGTGACGGGCGGAATGGCGCAATGCCATTCCCTACGGCGGTATGGGAAAAAAGCGATTAAAATCGGATATCAAATTCGCTGAAGGATCCGGTGGCGGCGGAAAAGTGATACTTGACTTCCCTGACATAAGCCGGTTCCGGTCCGCGGCGCAGGGCTGTGAGGAGCGCTTGGAGAGACTCAGCGCTTCCTTCTGCCAACACCTCCACCATGCCGCCGGACAAGTTGCGCACCCAACCCTTGAGCCCTAATTCAACCGCATTCTTCAGGACGAAAAAGCGGAAACCTACCCCCTGGACCCGACCGTAGACGATCGCGTTCAACTGCTGTTCAGAAGAAGGCGTTGAAGTTTGGCTGTCCATTATTCCTCATCTTCGTCGAAGTCATCCAGATTATAACTTTCATCCAAGCTGCCTTCGTTATCCTCTTCGTCCTCATCAACATAGCGCAGCCATTCTTCATCATCAAAGTCGCCGCGTTCATCTTCCTCTTCGTCCTCATCTTCATCCCAGAAATCAGAGTCTTCATCATCTTCGTCGTGAAGATCGCGTTCGCGAGCGAAGTCAACTTCCATCAGTTCAAAATCAGAAGCCTCGTTGGTAAATTGAAGCATCTCCAATGCTTCCTCCAGGAAACTGGCCTCTTCATCATCGTCGGTTTTGGCCAACAGCTGCTGGAATTTTTCTTCAATCCCTTCACCGCCAATGTGCGAAAGCGCCCAAATCAATTCGGTGCGAAGGTATTCGTCGGTCTCGCGATCAAGCTGTTTTAACAAACGGGCGCGGGCAGCGCCAAGCATTAGTTCACCTGCCGCGTGGATAGCCTGACCGCGAACATCAGGATTGCTGTGATTGAGGTGGTCAAGCACCTGCGTTTCCCACTGCTCGTTTGCCGATCTGCCCATGGCAAACAACGCGCTTTCCAACCATTCTTCGCTGGCGTGCGCGGCGGCGTAACGAATCAGGGGAGGCACCTCATCGCGGTTGGAGTATCCCAGCGACTCGAGCGCGCGTCGTTTGACCAAATCGGAAGGATCTTCAGCGTAAGCCTGCAACAAGGCGTCCTCAATTTTGTGGTGAACTTCAGCTTTAAGCTCTTCAAGCTCGCCCAGGTAGACGTAAAATCCCAACGCGTTGGCAGCTGCCGCTCGCACGCTTTCTGGCAAATCTTGTGCGGTCAGTAGACGCAGGAAGACTGGCACCAATTTTGGATCTTCTGCTTCCATAAGCAAGTCGATCGCGCTGACCAAACAATCCTCATCTGTATCTTCCAGAGCTATTCGGCCGACTTCTTCAAACATCAGCAGATTGTCGTGCTCGGCGAGCTCCAGCAGGTCTTGCAGCAGTGCTCTGCGGCGCTGAAGGGGAATGGCTCCCCAGGCGCTGGCGAGCACTTTACACCCATCCGAAGGCAAATCCGAAAATTGGTATAAAAGCCGGGCTGGGAAGGGCTTGTTGAGGTCCATCAGGGTTTCAATCAGGTCGTGGATCGAGTTTGGGGCATCCATGTTAACTCCTTAGGGGATTATGATCGGGTTAACGAAATCACGAATATTAATGAAGGCGAACAGAAGAATCAGAAGCACGAAAAAAGCTGAATTAACCGCGTTGGCGACGCGGGGCGGGATGCGCTTTCGTGTTACAGCTTCGATGAGCAGGAACATAATCTGCCCGCCGTCCAACGCGGGAATGGGCAGCAGGTTGGTGATGCCAATCGCGATTGTGAGCATCGAAACCAGCGAGAGACGGGTGATCGGCAGAACCTCATGGGATACTTCGGCGTTGGTTTGGTCTATCTCGGCAGCGTTTGAGAATAAGTCATAGATACCTTTCAGTCCAATAACCCGCGCCTCCTCAGGGGCGATCGCGCCCTTGATGTAGTTATAAGGCAACGAAACGGTCGTCTTCACCTGGTCCCAAAAGGTTCTGAACGCCATGCCAATGCTCTGACCAAAGGTGAGCTGCATTTCCGGGTGCGACATTACAAAGCCAATCGCGCCTTGCCCTTCAGGAGGGTTCTGACGCGGCGTTACCAATCCGGTGTGTTCCACACCTTCGCGGAGGTAAGTGAGAGTCACTTCTTGTCCGAGATGTTTTTTTGTCGCGTTAACCATTGCTTCGGTGGAATTGATCGGGTCATCCCCTAATTTGAGGATGAGATCACCGGGTTGAAGTCCGACGCTTTGCGCTGGGGAATTTGGCGCGACTTCCATCACCAAAATTTTGCTGGGATCGGCGGGGTTGACCACGTTATAAAGGAAGATCAATAGCAAAATGCCCAGAATGAAGTTCATCGTAGCGCCGGCAATGAGGATCAAAAAGCGCTTCCACTTAGGCGCGGCAAGCATTCCACCAGGTTCGCCGGCGTCAGTTTCTCCTTTCAGACGCACAAATCCGCCAAAGGGAATCCAATTGAGCGAAACCGCTGTGCCTTTCCAGTCAAAAAGTTTGACCAGACGAGGTGGGTAGCCGAAGCCGAACTCTTCCACTTCAATGCCAACACGTTTTGCAACAAGAAAATGTCCGAGTTCGTGCACAAACACGATCAACCCAAACACGAATATGAACTGAATGATCAAACCAAGATTGAACATAGACGTACTCCTTAAGCGAAATTATACCTACTTTGATAAAAGGAGTTTGTTTGAATGGTGTTAACTATTGACAAGCCCGCTATCCAACAGACAGGGCGTTGGCTCTTGGAATAAGCGGAAATGATCGCGCCGACTGCGAGTATAATTTTGCCTATGCCTGTAATGATCTCCCTCGACATCGAAACGACTGGTCTCGATTCAAAAACCGACTCGATTATCGAGATCGGGGCGGTGAAGTTTAATGAAAACCGGGTGTTAGATGAATTTTCAACGCTGATCAATCCCCGCAAACCGATCAATTCCTTTATCACCAACCTGACTGGTATCACCAATGCCATGGTCATGAAGGCTCCACTGCTGATGGATGTTTTCGCGGATCTGGATGCTTTCGTCGGCGACAGCCCAATCTTAGGGCAAAATATTGGCTTTGATATCAGCTTCTTTCAGCGCCACGGCGGCTTCAGGCTGAACCCGCTCATCGACACTTACGAGATGGCGGCAGTGTTGCTGCCGACGGCGCCGCGCTACGGGCTCGGTTCTCTCTGCCATCAGCTTGGTGTTGTTCTGACCGGCGCTCACC
>LUZV01000224.1 GCA_001603765.1 Anaerolineales bacterium Chloro_02
TGATCCGAAAACGACCCGGGGTGTCGTAGAGATAAGGCATGACATGTTCGCGTTCAAAAGGCTCAGCGGCTTCTTGCCAGGCGCGTTCCAGCGCGGCAAACGCGCAAACTTCCGTATCCATGCCGATAGGGGTTGTGCGCCTGAACGGCGGCGGCAGACGATTGGCGGTGAAATCGGCGCAGGTCTGATGAAAATGAGCGATGGTGCGGTCAATCTCCTGTGGGTCGATCATCGGACAATCTGCTGTCAGCCTCACAATCACATCCGCGCCGCAAGACTTAGCTGCCTGATAGTAGCGATCCAGCACGTCAAACAAGTCCCCTCGAAAACAAGGGATGCCGGATTCTTCGCAAAATGCCGCGATTGGTTCATCGCTGAGGTCTGTAGTGGTTGCCACCATCACCTCATCCACTAGCCTGGCGCGCCTCGCGCGGGAAATAACCCGCGCAAGCATTGTTTTGCTCCCCACCAGGCGCAGCACTTTGCCCGGTAAGCGCGAAGAGCTCATACGCGCCTGGATGATCGCAACTGTTTTAGGGTCGCTCATGCCTCTCCATTAAGGTGTGGGCTGGACAGCGTCGATCTGAATGGAGCCAACACTGAGCTCATAGTTAGACATCTCAGCCGCAAGGTTTGCTGGGGTGGTCAGAAACAATACCAGCCAGAGGTAATTAGCTTCCTTAAATAAGTATGCCGCCCAGGCGGTCGAATCCTTTGAATAACTCAGGCGGGTTACGCTGCGTCCGCCAAGATTGATTGAGTCGCTATCCACCAGTGTGGAGTCGTTTCCGAGCACCTTTTCGAGCCCAAGGGTGATCATGCTGACTGGCAGTTTCGCGAACGTTTTATTACGCACCACAACCAACCGGGTTGGATAGACCGCGGCGGTTCCGCTATCGTACCCATACCAACCGATATTACCTTCGATGCTGTTCACGAGGCTAGCAAGCGGTCCCGAATCGCTGCCCAGAACTTCTTTGATGGATTCAATAATAGAAGGTAAGGTGCTTTCGATGTCTTCCGCGACATAAGTGGGAGGCAGCATAATTTGCATACCCTTGCCATAATAGAGCTGCATGCCGGTGTCCGGTGTGGGCGTGGGGAGTTCTGGCGTGCTCTTGCTGGCGCGCCCAAAGAATGGCAGGCTGCAGGAGGCTGTAACCAATACCAAAACCATAAGGATGAGTATCGTTTTGTTTTTCATTATGACCGTCCTTTCGAGGAGATCAAGGATTGTTCCCAACAGAGGAACAGTAATTGTTTGTTGCGCTGCCAGTCGGCATATTTCTCCGCATGCGCTCTGGCACGCTTGCCGGCAGCGGGTAGATCGAACGTGGGGATTTGTGAAAGAACCTCCGCCAAATGCTCCACGCTGCCATCCGGGAACAACCAGCCCGTCTGACCATTAGCAATCCATTCCGCATTGGCGGGGATGTCTGAAGCGATGGTAGGCAGCCCGCAAGCCATGGCTTCCATCAGAGAAACCGAAGAGCCGTCCACATTACTCGGGGTGACATACACGTCAGCCGCGCCGTAGAAAGTAAGCAAGTCCTGGTTGGGCACGCGCCCGCCCAGAAAAACCTTGTCCACAAGCTGTTCCTCTTCCAGGATCGCCAGCAACTGCTCGCGCTGACTGCCGTCTCCGAGTAAAATCAGCCGCAAATCGTGGTCTTGTTTGGCTGCCTGCGCGAACGCCTTGAGCAGCACGTCCACCCCATAGTTGGGTTCCCAGCTGCGCAGGCAAAGCAGCACACGCTTATCACCCCAACCCTGACGTTCGCGCCAGACTGCGCCGCGGATGCGTGCCGCGACGGGCGTGAAATAGTTCAGGTCCACTCCCCAGGGGAAGATGCAAATTTTGTTGTGATCAAAACCAAGCTGAACTGCCTTCGCGGCAGAGCAGTGCGCGTCTGTGATCAGGCGCGTGGAGTGCCCAAGCGCAAAGCGGGCTTTTTCGGTGGCATCCGGGTTGACCAGTACGTCGTGCATCAGGTCAAAACCCCAACTCATGCTCAACAGCGGCGAAAACCCGGTTCGAGCAACCAAAAAAGCAAGATCATGAAGCGGTCCTGCGTGTACCAGATCGGGGCGAACGGCGTTCAACAGATCGGTCAGGTCATCTGTAAGGCGCGGGATTTCCATTTCGGAGAGAAGCCCATCCGTGCCAGCCCAATCCAAAGCCGGAACTCCCGCGGGCGTGTGATATTCCCCCCGGTTGAGGCGCAGCACAAAGCCTTCATGCCCGCTCTCAGCGAGGGCTGCTATGAACCGCTGATCGTGCACCGAATCGGCGCGCGTGAAGTACAAAATGCGCATCTGTTCCTATCCAAGCTGCGTCCAGCGTAATTCCTGACCGGCAGGGATATCCACGCGGGCGGTGAGCCCAACAACCAGATCGATGTCATAAGGCATAATGGCTCCCGGCGTGGCAGGGCGCAAAACGTCAATCATTTCGCGGGTCAGTACCTGCCCGGCCTGAATATCCTGCCCGGCGCGCAAACAGCGGCGCTGCACAACAACGGTGTCGTGCTCATTTTCGGCAATCACTTTGTTCGCGGAGCCCATCGAACGCTCCAATTGGCGTGTGGCTTTGACCATCTCAGCCCAGCTGGCGGGGTTCATGGCAAAAGCGTGATCGGGACCTTCACGGTGGTTGTCATCGGTGAAGTGCTTCTCAACCACGCGCGCGCCCAACGCCACAGCGCCGAGCACAGTAGCATGACCATGCGTGTGATCACTCAGACCCAGGATGAGGTCTGGCCACATCATGCGGTACGTTTTCAGCACGTTTAGATGAATGCTGTCGAAGTTGCCGTCCGCCGCGGTGTAGTTGGTGTTGCACTGCATCAGCACCAGTTGCGGGTTCACCGGCAAAATAGCGTCCACCGCCCGCTGCACGTCCCCAATGGTGGAAGCGCCCGTAGCCAGAAGCACAGGCTTGCCCTTGCGCGCCATGCGCAGGCAAGCTTCAATCCAGGTGATGTCGCCCGAGCCGATTTTATAGGCGGGCACGAAGGGGTCAAGCATATCGATCGCGTCAAAGTCATAGGGAGCGGAAAAATAGGTGATGCCAACCTTATCGCACTCTTCTTTCAAAATCGGGGTCCATTCAAAAGGCACGGAGGCTTCATCGTAAACCTGGGTGACAGTTTTTTTCCACTTTGCCTGGTGCGAAACCTGGGCGTTCATATGGCTGAAACCGTAATCCGAAACAATTTCCGGACCGCGGAAGTTTTGGAACTTGGCGGCATCCGCGCCAGCCTCGGCGGCGAGGTGGATCAGGCGCAAGGCGCGCTCAAGGCTGCCGTCGTGATTAGCGGCAATGTCGGCAATGAACCAGGTGGGGTGATTGTCTCCTATCAGGGTGTTACCAATTTTGAGTTCCATGTGTCCTCCGATTATTGATTAAATGATAACAATTTCTGGCGTAAACCAGAAGAATATTCGCTATGCAGCGTCCGCAAGCCTTCCTCAACCTTCGGCAGAGGTTTTCCCAAAGCTGCCTGCAGCTTTTGCGTGTTCATGCTCAGGTTAAGCGACCGGCGGGCGGTGAGGCCTGAGTTGAGCGCCGAGATCGGTTGGATCAAACCGGCATCCAGCCCAAACTCTTTCGCCAGGCGCGTGCCAAAGTCAAATTTGCTTAAGCTCTCAGGCGCGAAGACGTGATAAATGCCGCAGAGCCGTTCCCGCAGCATGTCCAAAAGCGCCTCCGCCAGGTGTGATACATAAAGCGGCGAGAAAAACATGTCCGTGAAGCCGTTCACCTGTTTGCCGGCGGACAAGTTGTTATAGAAAAATTCTGCCAGGCTGCGCGCTCCATCAGGCGACCAGCCGTAAAAGACCACGCGGGCAATCGCGGCGTCGGGATTGGCGTCAGCAACGGCTCGTTCACCAGCCAATTTGCTGGAGGCGTAGGTGTTGAGCGGGTTAGGCGCGTCGGTCTCGCTGTATTGTCCTTTTGTTCCGTCAAAAACAGCATCCGTTGAAACCTGAACCATTGGCACTTTAGCCCGCCATGCCATCCGCGCCAGTTCGCCAGGGGCTTCGGCATTCACGCGAAAAGCCTGCTCAGGCTGTTTCTCAGCGGTGTCCACATTTGCCTGCGCGGCACAGTTAATCAGCGCGTCCGGCTGGGCGGACTCGAAAGCCCGCGCCAGGTCTTGCTGGCTGGCAAAGTCCACCGCCCGGGTCTCAAAAGGCGCGCCCGTCAGAGGGCGGGAGTTCGTCCAGCCCAACACTTCATAGCCCATAGACTGGGCAAGAAGGGCTAAGTTCGCGCCCAGCATACCGCTGGCACCGGTGACGAGCAGACGCGTCATTATTTCTTCGATTCCGCCGCCAGTTCGGCTTCGATCGGCTTGATGATGGCGTTGATACCGTCAATATCTAGCCATTCGGTGTTGTTAGCGCTGGTGTAGGTGAACCCATCCGGCAGCGCGCGCCCCTGCCGCGCCCACGCGTGACCAAACCACAGCGGTTCACCAGCCGGCTGCACCACAAACATATCATCCAGCTCCACGGTGGTGCGAGCTTCATCCTCCGAGATCAGCGACTCGTGCAGTTTCTCGCCAGGACGGATGCCAATGACGCGGATTTCCGCCTCCGGGGCCATCGCTTTGGCGAGGTCAACCATCTTCATGCTGGGAATCTTAGGCACAAACAGCTCACCGCCTTGCATTTGTTCAATGCAGCGGATCACAAAGCGCGCCCCCTGTTCCAGGGAAATCCAAAACCGTGTCATTCGGTCGTCCGTAATCGTCAGGACGCCGCTTTGACGCTGTTTAATGAATAAAGGCACAACCGAACCGCGCGAGCCGACCACGTTGCCGTAGCGCGTGCAGGAAATTCGCGTGTTGCGCCCGCCGGCATAAGCGTTGCTCTGAACCATAAGTTTTTCGGCAGCCAGCTTGGTCGCGCCGTAAAGGTTAACCGGGTTGACCGCTTTGTCGGTGGAAAGCGCCATAACCTTGCTGACGCCGTTCTCGATCGCCGCCTCAATTACGTTGCTCGAGCCAAGGATGTTGGTTTTGATCGCTTCCATCGGGTTGTATTCACAAGCCGGTACCTGCTTTAGGGCGGCGGTGTGCACCACAATGTCCACGCCATAAAAAGCGCGGGAAAGGCGTTCACGGTCGCGCACATCGCCAATAAAGTAGCGAATCGAAGGATGGTCAAAACCACCGGTCGCGCGCATTTCGTGCTGTTTCAGTTCATCCCGGCTGAAAACGATTATTTTAGAAGGATGATATTCGTCCAACATCAGACGAATGAACTTCTTGCCAAATGATCCGGTACCGCCGGTAACTAACACAACTTTGTTCTGCCAATCCATGCTTTCTCCTTATCGCTAAGCGCGCTCTTCTTTCTTAATAATAATCAGCGGATACTGCCCATTTTCGCCAAAATAACGCGGGAACCATTCCTCAAGGCGATATAGAATCCTAAGCCAGAATCGTCCGCCCCATTCAGGTTGTATCACCGAACGTAAAAATTTTACCGAGACGCTGCGCCAAACGCGAATCTCATAGGGCAGCTGATCCTTCATGACGCTGTGGAACCATTTCGCGCTGGTTTTGAGCACAAACGTGCCCGCCGGCAGCTTTTTTGCGTCATCATTTTGCCCATTGGGCTGCATATCCGGAGGCATCTTAGGGGCTTCCTTACCGGCCCAGCGGCGCAGGCGGTTGGCGATTCTCATAAAGAAGTTCATCGCCCCCCCAAGCGGCACTTCCGCCCAGCCATCCACCGTGACCATGCTGCGTCCTGGTTTCAGGGTGCGGTGCAGCCCCTTATAGACGCTCACTTTTTCCTCAATCGGAACGTGATGAATGGTATGCAGCGAAACGATGCCGTCAAAGGTATCATCCTTAAAAGGCAAATTCGCGATGTCCGCGTTAATGTAAGCACCTTT
>LUZV01000025.1 GCA_001603765.1 Anaerolineales bacterium Chloro_02
AAAACCGCAAACGATTCAGCTATATGTTCCACAACTGGGAAGACGCTCAGGCAGCCAGCAGGGAGGTGATGCAGGGCGAGTTTGGCTTCCCTTCGGTCTTCCGCATCTCCGACCCCGAAGAGACCGACATCATGATGAAGCAGTATCACATTGAGGGCAGCATTGCCGACACGCTGCTGCAAAAACTCGGCTACAAACCCATGCAGAAATGCCTGATGTTGGGTTTCGCGGATGGTGAAAAAGCCTTCTGCCGAAATATAGACCGCAAAATGCGCCGAATATTCAGGAAGTATGGAGCATTTGAGCTCAGCTTCGCTGGCGTCACAAAAACCTGGGAAAAAGGACGCTTCACTGACCCCTATATCCGCGAGGATTTGCAGGATTACGGCGTGCTGATTGACACGCTGGAATGCGGCGTGACCTGGTCGCAGATGCCGCAGGTGCACAGAGACGTGAGAGCCTTTGTGAAGTCTCGCGAAAACACGATCTGCATGACGCACATTTCCCATTCCTATCCGCAGGGAGCCAACCTCTACTTCATTTTCATTGCCAAAATCGGCACGATCCGTGAGTACCTCGACTTGCAGTACGGTATCCTTGAAGCCATCGCAAAGTCTGGCGCGTCCATCAGCCATCATCACGGCGTTGGCAAGGCGACCGCGCCCTGGCTGATCGATCAGATTGGCGAGGAACAGATGGAAGTGATCCGGCTGCTGAAAAAGCATTTCGACCCCAACAATATAATGAACCCGGGTGGTACACTTGGTTTAGACATGAACCTGGCGCAAAAAGAGAAACGCTGGGGAAAAGACCTGGAGGCGTAATTGGTAAAAGAACTGCTGCTGGCTATTGATGTTGGAACACAATCAACCCGCGCGTTGATTTTCGACTTGCAGGGCAATTTGCTTTTCAAGGCTCAAATCCCCCTGCCCACCTACATCGCTGAAAAACCCGGCTGGGCAGAGCTTGATCCAAGGCTCTTTTGGGAAAGTTTGTGCCAGGCATGCCAGCGGCTTTGGGATACTCTGGGGGTGGATGTTAATCAAATTGCCGGCGTGGCGATCACCACACAGCGCAACGTTTTGATTAACCTTGACGAACGCGGAGAGCCGCTTAGACCCGCGATCCATTGGTCCGACCAGAGGCGCACCTCGGGCTTGCCGGATGTGGGCGGGATCTGGGGAATGCTTTTTGCCGCCTCCGGCATGAACGGCACCATTCGTTATTTGCAGTCTGAAGCCAAAACGAATTGGATTCGGAAGTATCAACCGGAAGTATGGGATAAAACTGCCAAGGTCGTTTTGTTATCCGGATACCTGACCTATCGGATGACGGGCAAATTTGTGGACTCGGTTGCCTGCCAGGTGGCTCACCTGCCCTTTGATTATAAGAAACACGCCTGGGCAGGCAAGATGGATTGGAAGTGGCAGGCTGTGCCGATGGAGCCGGAAAAGCTCGTGGAACTTGTGCCGCCGGCAGGGCTGCTGGGCGAGATTACCAGCCAAGCCTCGGAAGAAACGGGCATACCCGCTGGTCTGCCGCTGATTTCAGCAGCCGCCGATAAAGCTTGTGAGGTTTTAGGCGCCGGAACGCTCGCCTCAAATATCTGCTGCCTTTCCTACGGATCGGCGGCAACCATCAACACCATTCACGAACGCTATATTGAAGTCATCCCGATGATTCCACCTTATCCGGCGGCGGTTCCGGGGTCATATTCTCTGGAAGTCCAGTTATTCCGGGGATATTGGATGGTTTCGTGGTTCTTAAAAGAATTTGGGCACAACGAAAAGCGCCTGGCTGAGGCGCGCGGCGTAATGCCCGAGGAATTATTTGACGATTTGGTTAATTCAGTTCCTGCCGGATCAATGGGGCTGACCTTGCAGCCGTACTGGGCGCCAGGGTTAAAAACCCCAGGACCAGAGGCAAAGGGGTCCATGATTGGGTTTGGCGGCGTGCATACCCGCGCCCATATCTACCGGGCTATCCTCGAAGGTCTGGCTTACGCGCTGCGCGAAGGCGCGGAGCGCACAACCAAACGCAGCCGCGTGCCGATTACGGAGGTGCGCGTGGCTGGAGGCGGGTCTCAGAGCAACGCTGCCGCCCAGCTGACCGCAGATATCTTTGGTATGCCTGTCAGCCGTCCACATGTTTATGAAGCCAGCGGCTTAGGCGCGGCGATCGACCTGGCGGTGGGGCTGAAACTGAAGCCTTCATTTGAAAACGCGGTGGCTGAAATGACCCGGGTCAGAGATACTTTTGACCCCGACCCAGAGAATCATAAGCTTTATGACGAACTCTACAACCGGGTCTACCTGAAGATGTATGACCGGCTGGCGCCGTTATATAAAGAGATACAAGAAATCACCGGATACCCTCCCATGGATTAATCTGTGGCAGGCGTTTCTCTTAATTATTCGCGCCAATTGGCTTGCGCGCATTGACAGCGCCCTGTTGAAAGTGTGAATTCTCGAGTAAGATTGTGCAGTATGAACCACTCCGCGCTGCTAAATGCTGACAATGGCAATTTTTCGGCTCCTCCTCTTTCTTTTCCGGAGGAGCTCAGATTTTCCGGCCGGAAAGCCGGCAGTAAAAAACATTCATCAAACCGCCCAAAAACGACCAAGCAAGGATGGAACCAAATCCTGAAAGGATCTGATTTTTGGAGCGAGTTTTGGGATTACTGCCTGGTTTTTTTTGGCAGCGTGCTGTACGCCGGAACAGTCAACCTGCTGGTTATCCCCTCGGGGCTATATATCGGCAACCTGACCGGTATCGCGAAAATCATCCTGGAGCTGCTGCAGCGGGTAATCCCGGGGATTGGACCCTTAACCGGTATCATCTTGTTGGGGTTGAATCTGCCGCTTCTTTTGATATCTTACAAATCGGTCAACCGGAAATTTTTGTTGAAGACGATTTTTTCCATCGCGGTGTTAACAATCTCGATGTCGCTTATCCCTGTGCGGCAGTTGATCCCTGAGCTGAACGATTTGCTGACGGTCTGCCTGGTTGGGGGAGTGTTGGCGGGGTTTGGGGCAGGGTTGTGCCTTAGGGCTGGAGGGTCCTCGGGCGGCGCGGATATTCTGGGGGTCTATATCAGCCTGAAAAAGAACTCATTCAGCGTTGGTCGGGTCAGTTTGATTATCAGCTTGATCGTTTATGGTTATGCCTTGTTTATGAACCCGCCGCTGGTGATGGTTTATTCAGTCATTTTTACCCTGATCTATTCCTTCATGGTAGACCGCACTCACCATCAGAACGTCAAGGTAAACATCATGATCATCACCCGCAACCGCGAGATTTTGCCGTTTATCACGCAGGAAATTAAGCGCGGAGCAACCTATTGGGACGGAAAAGGCGCTTATACTGACACCGATTTTGTTGTCATCAACACAGTGGTGTCGAAATACGAGCTCATCTATCTGCGCCGCGGTGTGTTAGATCTTGACCCAAAAGCTTTCTTTATAGAAAACAGCGAAGTCAACGTCACAGGTTATTTCCCTTCCCATTTCTTTTAGCTTTTTTCACCTGCGAAAGATGGCGAGTGAACGCAGAAGGTCAGCGACAGTTCGTCAGTGATGCCCTTCTACTGAATAGTTCGATTAATCAGTGCCGGGTTGGTTGACCTGCTGAGAATGGATTTTTGGAGTCTGAAAACACACCCCTATGTGACATCAGACGCCTTCTGGAAAAGAGGAATGGCTATTAAGCTGGCTTGTGCAGCACGAGAACGACCCAGTCTTCCTGGTAGAGCGTCTCGCGCAGGGTCATGCCAAGCTGGCGAGCCTGATCCGCCAGTGCCTGTGCCTGGTGTTCAAGGACCCCGCCCAAAAAGAGCAAGCCGGTTGGGCTTACCAGGTCAGTTAATCCCGTAGCGAGCATATTTGCCAAAATTGGTGAGAGGATGTTGGCGATGACGCGCGGCGCATGACGAGGTTCGTGCTTGCGATTGAGTACATCGGTATGCGTTCCGACTTCAAAGAAAATCTTCTCGCTGACGCCGTTCAGGGCGGCGTTGTTTATGGCTGAGGGGATTGCCTCGGGGTCATTATCCACGCCCAGGATCCATTTCGCGCCAAGTTTGGCGGCTTCAATCGCGAGAATCCCGCTGCCTGTGCCGATGTCGATCACATCCATGTCCCTCACGCCATATTTTTCGAGCGCGAGCATGCAGAGCTGGGTTGAGGGGTGTGTGCCGGTGCCAAAAGCCATATCGGGTGAAATGATGATAGGAACACGGTTTTCTGCCAGCGCCGGGTCTACCCAGGCAGGCAGGACAATCAGGTTGCGGCCGATTTTGAGCGGTTTGTAGTTGGCTTTCCAGGCTTCCATCCAGTTTTGATCCTGGATAAGTTTGTATTCGATCGCGTTTAGCGGAGCAATCTGAGACATATGCCAGATTGCTTCTTCGAGCTGACGGCGAAGGTCTTCAGTCTGGTCGTCCTGCGGGAAGTAGGCAGTCACCTGCATATCGCCGGTAGGGATTTCTTCGTGACCTTCGGGGTCGAAGCGGGTGACGCTGTTGATCACAACCCCCTCTGGGGAATAACGTGAGAAAACCTCAGCCACGGCTTCGGCTAATTCTCCGGTGCAAATCATTGAGGCTTCGAGCCAGGCGTAAAGTTTATCCACTGAAGGCATCCTTTATTTTCTCGAAGAAACTGCGTTCCTGGATTTTTATGTCCGTGCCCAAGGTTTTGCCGAGGGAATGCAGCAGCTCTTCCTGTTCTTCAGTCAGCGAAGTTGGGATTTGGACATTTACCGTCACCATCTGATTGCCGCGTTCGGTCCGATGAAGGATCGGAACGCCTTTATCTTTCAGGCGAAAGACGCGCCCTGGTTGAGTGCCGGGTGGAACGCGCAGTTTAACATCGCCATCAAGGGTTGGGACGGTGATTTCATCCCCGAGAGCTGCCTGAGCCATGTTGATGTCGAGATCGAGCAGAATGTCGTTGCCGCTTCGGCGGAAGTATTTATGCGGCGCGACTTCGATTTCGATGTAAAAATTACCATTGGGACCGCCATTGGCGCCAGGCTGACCTTCGCCGACCATGCGAACCTGGTTGCCGTTGTCAATGCCGGCGGGAATATTAACCTTTTTGCGGGTGGTTTTGCGTTCCAAACCGGTGCCGCGGCAAGTCGTGCAGGGTTTCTCAATCATTTCGCCGCGCCCGCCGCAGGTGGGGCAGGTTACTACCTGAACCATTTGCCCGAGGAAGGTCTGCTGCACCTGGCGCATTTCTCCTGAGCCTTTACAGGTTTGGCAGGTGACTGGTTTGGAGCCGGGCTCGGCGCCCGTGCCGCTGCAAACAGAACATTTCTCATTGCGCGTTATTTCAATTTCTTTCTCAGCGCCAAAAACAGCTTCTTCGAAAGTGAGCTTCAGACGCGTACCAAGGTCCGCGCCGCGGCGAGGGGCATTACGGCTGCGGCGGGATGATCCACCAAAACCGCCCAATCCGCCCAAACCACCAAACCCAAACATTTCGAACAAATCGGAGAGATCCATTGTGGAATAGTCGGGCATGCCGTTGGTGTTAACGCCCTGGAAGCCGTAGCGGTCATACGCCGCGCGTTTGTCTGGATCGCTGAGCACGCCGTACGCCTCATTGATTTCCTTAAACTTCTCTTCTGCGTCGTGATCTTTGTTGACATCCGGGTGAAACTTGCGAGCCAGGTTGCGGAACGCGTTTTTGATATCGTCCGCGCTGGCAGAACGAGGGATGCCTAAAACTTCGTAATAATCTCTTTTTTCGGTCATGATCTTCTATTCAAATCAAATTCCTGGCAAGCTCTTTGCTTGCCAGGAATGTATTCTAAACTGTTTTTAATTAATCTGCGTGATGAAACTCACCATCCACCACATCACCGTCACCTTCAGGGGCTTGATGGTCGCCCGCGCCGGGCTGTTCGGAGGATGGGTTGTCGGTTTGGGACTGGGTATAAGCAGCCTGACCAACCTGTTGGAGGACCTTCATGAGTTCTTCAACCGCGCTATTGATCGCGGCTGAGTCGTCCGAATCGCGAACGGCGCGAACTTTGGCAATC
>LUZV01000225.1 GCA_001603765.1 Anaerolineales bacterium Chloro_02
CCGGATCATTTTGCACATAACTGAAGAGGTTCATATCCCCACCCCCAAACCCCAGCGGGTCTTCGGAGATGAACCTTCCCACATTCGGATCATAGTACCTGGCCCGCATGTAGTAAAGACTGTCTTCCGCTTCGGCCATGACGCCGTACTGACCCACGAACTTGAAAGGCTGGGAGATGGTTTCCTGCTGATTAAGGACCCGGCCGTACGGTTCGTAGGCGTAGCTGTTTACCACGTTCTGGTTCATATCGGTCAGGGCCACCGTACTCCCGTGATCCCGCCCGAGTTCGCCTCGGCAAGCAGGTTTCCCCAGGGGTCGTAGACGTAGCGGGTTTCCGTTTGGGACCTAACGGCCTTCAACCGGTTGCCCCGCCCGTCGTAGAAGAATTCCATGTCGCTGCCGATCCCCGCAAGGCGGTGGTCATAGTCGAAGGTGAGGGCGTTTAATCAACTCTTCCCCGATCCGTCGCAGACCTCTTGCGCTTCGCGCCCGGATAGACAAGCTATCCGGGGCGCCCGCCGTTGCTTCATTTTGCAAACGCCGTGACCGGAAGATCACGTACGATAATGCGCATTATCGGATCGTGCCGAGCGAAGCGACTTCCCCGACCAGGACGGAGCCGATCAAGTCCCCGAAGCCACCGTAAGTTCAGCCGAAAGCCCCAGGACAGCTCGCAGACCATGAAAGGGTTATTGTTTATCCTCTTGCTCTTCGAGCACAGGCAACAAAAAACGCTGCCTGTGCCACCCGCGCGCTTCAAGACCCGCCGGAACCTTCATGAACAAAAAAACCAAAAGTTTTCATGAGCAAAAAGCCTATTCAATTATTTCCTGATCGTTACCTTCGACCCAGACTTTCGTGAAGCCGGGTACCTCATTCATTATCTCCTTTAAAAGGAGAAAAACATAATCAACTCTCTTTTTCACAGCCGATTGGCCAAAGACTTTCTGAAAAATGCTAGGTTCAACAGCTACAAAGACACCCCATTCGTCGGTGCGCCCGTTTCTGTTGCTGCAACCAATCCAAACTGCATATGGCTTCCGATTAAGAATTATACACCAGCCCCAGTCTTCACTTATTATTCGTTGAACAGGTTCGTTTCTATCTCTAAGTTTCTCGGCAATCCAATTTGCCAATGAGCAACCATAAATACCTGGATTAGTAAATTCGTCTTCCCCAGGTTCAGCTTGGAAAAAGGAAGTCTGTACCCAAATATGAGGTGATGAATCCATCTTGTTTCATCCCCCTTTATTGGTTAATTTCCATACCCGCACCACCGTATCCCGCTCCTGCTCCCGTACCCAGCCATGTATTGGGTATTCTATTCCATAGACGAGTAAGAGAATTTGGCAGTGGGTTTTCGGCTCGCCATGCACTTGACATGAATCGGTATCTGTAAGGATCTGATAATGCATGCCTTTCAATTGTCACATAGTTCCCGTTCCAAATACTACGAAATCCACCCCAACGAGCAGGAATAAAGTGCGAGAACTCCATACCTACTCCCCTTGCGCCGGCAGTTCGTATTCCACCCGCTACTCCTGTCATGAGTGAAACTCCAAAACCAGCCCATTCACCTGCGACATATTCGGATGAACATTTGTCGATCCCGCCATGAAGTCCAGCAAAATTTCGCAGTCTCTGGCCTTGCCCGAGCAGTATGACATCGCCCATTCCGGCCGAGAAATTTACAAATCCCTGGGGGAGAAGAGGCATATCAGCCCATCCAAACAGGCCATAGGGATCAATCATCATGATCGGATTGTTTTGGACGTACGCAAAGAGATTCACATCCCCACCCCCAAACCCCAACGGATCTTCGGAGATGAACCTCCCCACGGCTGGATCATAGTACTTGGCCCGCATGTAGTAAAGACTGTCTTCCGCCTCAGCCATGACGCCGTACTGGCCCACGAACTTGAATGGCTGGGAGATGGTTTCCTGCTGATTAAGGACCCGGCCGAAGGGTTCGTAGGCGTAGCTGTTTACCACATTCTGGTTCATATCAGTCAGGGCCGCCGTACTCCCGGTGGGGTTGAAATGGTAGCAGTAGCGGGCGGAAGGCGTTTGCACGGCAAGAAGTCCCTTGCCGTAGATGTATTTGCGGGTGATCCCGCCCGAGTTCGCCTCGGCAAGCAGGTTTCCCCAGGGGTCGTAGACGTAGCGGGTTTCCGTTTGGGACCTAACGGCCTTCAACCGGTTGCCCTGCCCGTCGTAGAAGAATTCCATGTCGCTGCCGATCCCCGCAAGGCGGTGGTCGTAGTCGAAGGTGAGGGCGTTTAATCAACTTTTCCCCGATCCGTCGCAGACCTCTTGTGCTCCGCACCCGGATATCAATCCGGGCCACCCGCGGTTGCTCATTTTCTGCAACGGCTGTGACCGGAAGGCCACGTACGATAATGCGCATTATCGGATCGTGCTGAAGTTACGCGACTTCCCAGACCGGAGAAGCCGACCAAAGACCCCGAAGCTGCCGGAGGGAATACTCCGATTTATTCTTTTTCTCTTTTCAAGAGCTGCCCCCCTTTCCTTAGAACTGCCTTATTTACCAGGCATTGGCGTACCGAGATAATTTTCCTTTTGTATTTCCGCGATTTCTCGAAAGGACGGTGATGGGCACCCTGAAAGAAACTCATCCAATGTTGCGACCGCTTTGTCTGTATCTCCGAGATTTGCCAGCCTATCCGCCTCGATCAACGCCACTCCCATCGTCTTAGACCAGTATGCCTCTTTTTCAATGAGAGCTTTCAAAATCTGAACGAATTCAGAAGCCCCCTTGATTGGGGAATCAAGCTCCTCATCAAAAAGGTCCAACCACAGATTACGAACTAGAAGGACATTTCTTGGGGTAAAGGCTTCACTGCAACTCTCAACAGTCAAATCTGATAAGCTGTGCAATAATCCAAACGCCTCGTCTATATCCACATCATACGTCATTTGCAAACCTTCTTCCTTGGATGGCAGCCACCAGGTCCTCGAAATGGCCAATTTCCGTTTCCCGAACCCGTGCACCTATCCATGCACGCTTGACAATTGCCTGTCCAACCCTGATTCTGGCACATCACGTACATCTGAATGCAGAACCCTCTATTATCATCTGCGGCTGGCCAAGGCTCAGCAACGCCTTCGTCAGGTTTGGCAGCATCTGGGTTTGAATCAGGAATTGTGTCGCGTCTTAGGGGAGCAGGAATGACTGGTTCCTCAGCAATACTTGAAGGATAAAGTATAATCCCAATGCCAACGCCAGCTCCGGCACCTGCCGCAGCAGCTCCGACTCCCGCCGTTCCCCCAACTACGCCTCCAATAACACCTGTCTCAGCTCCGGTCTGAAGTCCACGAGGATCGATTTTATTGACGGGATTGTTTTGGACGTAAGCATAAAGGTTTACATCCCCACCGCCGAACCCGAGGGGGTCTTCGGAGATAAACCTCCCCACGACTGGATCATAGTACCTGGCCCGCATGTAGTAAAGACTGTCTTCCGCCTCGGCCATAACGCGCCATAACGCCGTACTGGCCCACGAATTTAACCCGCATTATTCATGATGGCAGCTGAGGGGACCGACCCGCATGC
>LUZV01000226.1 GCA_001603765.1 Anaerolineales bacterium Chloro_02
TATTTGCCTATTTGGCTTCATGGATCCTGCACGCCGCTTGGAATACACTGGCTGTTTTTGGGGGAATCAACCCGCTGATTCAAAGCAGCTATGAGCAGCCAATCTGGCCGTATATAGGCATGGCGATTTTATTTATTGGAATGGTTTATATTTATCATCGTCTGATTAAAAAGACGCATTCATCAGACGTGATTACCACTTTTCCATTGGTCCGAAAGGTTAGTTTATGAAGCGACAACCAGTGATGAAACTTCTAAAGAAATTGTCAGATATATTGGTCAATCTGACTGTTGTCGGAGCCGAAAACGTGCCGCTTGAGGGCGCGTATCTTGTTGCAACCAGTCATATCAGTCGGCTCGACACACCGTTTTTGATGCTTTCCACTCCACGGCAAAATATCATTGGGATTGTCGCGAGAGAATACGAGAAAGCTCCCTTTTTTGGCTCATTTTTAAATATGCTCGGCGTTGTTTGGATTACTCGCGAAGAATACGACCGG
The DNA here is from genome assembly GCA_001603765.1 of Anaerolineales bacterium Chloro_02. Classification (GTDB taxonomy): domain Bacteria; phylum Chloroflexota; class Anaerolineae; order Anaerolineales; family Anaerolineaceae; genus Mesolinea. The sequence continues at coordinate 500 of LUZV01000226.1, forward strand.
AACGCGTTTCGGGAGGCTTCCAATTATCTGAAAGACGGTTGGATTGTGGGCATTGCCCCCGAAGGTAAGCGCTCCAAAACCAAACAGCTCCTGGAAGGGAAATCCGGCGCGGCTTTGCTGGCGCTGCGCAACAAAGTGCAAATCATCCCGGCGGCGGTTATAGGCACAACCGAAGTATTTAAGGACTTTCTGCGGTTAAAAAAGGGGCAGGTTAAAGTGACCTTTGGCAAAGCGTTCGCTTTGCCTGAAGGAAATGAGGAAAATGACAATAAAGCACTCCTAAAACAGGCGACTGACGAAATTATGTGCAGAATTGCCATCCTCCTTCCACAGGAAAACCGCGGCTTCTATGCCAACCATCCTCGCTTGTTGGAGTTGGAGGAAGAACAAAAAAGGCAATCCGCGCCTGAGCAACTGCTAAATGGAGGTCAGTTATGATTCCAATTCGCGACGAAATTAAGACACACCGTACTCCGATCGTAAATTACATCTTGATTCTGATCAACGTGCTCGTCTTTTTGTGGATGGATTTTTTTGGCGGGCATGGGACTGAATCTTACCTGCAGTTTGCCCTTGTACCCATGGAAATCAGCAAAGGATTAGACCTGGGCGATGTGCGCAATATTTTCGCCAGCATGTTTATGCACGCCAGTTGGCTGCACCTTCTCAGCAACATGCTCTACCTTTGGATATTTGGCGATAACATTGAGGACCGGCTGGGGCATGTTGGTTACCTTCTTTTCTACCTTGGTGGTGGAGTTGTTGCCGCAGGAGCGCACTACCTCAGCAACCCCGCCTCGGTGGTGCCTACAGTTGGAGCCAGCGGCGCGATCGCGGCGGTGCTGGGCGCTTACCTCGTGCTTTACCCCCACAGCCGCGTTTACACCTTCATCCCGTTGGGCTTTTTTGCGCGCCTGACCCTGGTTCCGGCTGTGTTAGTGTTGGGGATGTGGTTTGTCATGCAGTTGTTTAGCGGCGTTGCTTCGCTCGGCGCGCTTGACCAAGGCGGCACGGCTTATTGGGCGCACATTGGAGGCTTCATCTTTGGGCTGTTGGTTGGCATCCTGCTCAAGAAAAACGCGCGAAAGCCAATTCCAGCCCCGCCATATTGGAACTGACTTGGTGCTAAACGAGCAACTGGTTAGCATTTATTAATACAACTGAACTCTTGCGCATAAATCGCGCATTCATAGTATAATGTTTTACCGGCGTTAAGAAGGCGGCTTGCTTTCGAGGCGCGTTTTGTATTTACCCAGCCTGGTTCGGGGGTTTGGGATTTTATGGAAAGTATTAAGGAATATTAAGAAAATGCCAAGTTCATACTTAACCCGCGAGGGATATGAAAAATCAGAACGGGAATTGGAATATTTGCGCACGGAAAAGCGGAAAGAGGTCGCTCAGCGTCTGCAAGATGCCATGGAAGACGGCGAGTTAATTGAAAACGCTGAATACGAAGCCGCAAAAAACGAGCAGTCTTTCACAGAAGGGCGCATCAAAGAGTTGGAACTGTTGCTTGCGAACGCCCAAATCATCGAAGATGGTGAGAACGAGCATGGTCTCATTACCGTGGGCACCGCGGTAACCATTTGCGAAGAGGGCGGCGAGCCAGAGACTTACAAAATCGTGGGTCCTGTTGAGGCAAACCCCCGCGAAAAACGTATCTCGAACGAATCTCCAATTGGTCGCGCTTTAATTAACCACCGCGTCGGCGATAAGGTTAAAATTGAAGCCCCTGGTGGCGCTTACACCGTGGAGATTCTCAAAATCGAGTAATCTACCAGCATCTGAAAGCCCCACCGAAACAACGGTGGGGTTTATTTTAATCTAAAGGATATGCCATGCTTACAGAAGACTTTTCCGAACTCGAAAACCTACGCCTGGAAAAAATGCTGCAATTGCGCCAGAATGGGATTGAACCATACCCCACTCGTTCTTACAAGAACAGCAGCAACGCGGATGCTATTAAGGCGTTTGAAGCCCATGAAGCAGCTGGCGAAGCAGAGGCACTAAAGCTGACGCTGGCTGGGCGCTTGCGCGCCATCCGGCACATGGGCAAGCTTTCTTTTGCTCACATCGAAGACCGCACCGGCAAAATCCAGCTCTTCATGCGCATCAATGAAGTTGGGCAGGACAAGTTGGATGAATTTGTGCGCTACTTTGACCTCGGCGACTTTATCGAAGCCACCGGCACCATGGTGCGCACCAAACGCGGGGAGGTGACTCTGCAGGTTGAGGATTTTCGTATGCTTTCCAAAGCACTCTACCAGCTGCCCGCCGCGAAAGATGAGGTTGTGGATGGTGAAATCGTACGCCATGCCGCCCTTACCGATCCCGAAACGCGCTACCGTCAGCGCTATGTTGACCTGGCAGTCAACCCCGAAGTGCGCGAGATTTTTCGCATTCGTGCTGAGGTTGTCAGAGGCTTGCGCAAATTCCTGGATTCACGCGGCTTTCTTGAGGTGGAAACGCCAATCCTTCAGCCGATTTACGGCGGAGCCGCTGCCAAGCCTTTTACCACTTATCACAACCAACTCCATCAGGAGCTTTTCCTGCGTGTGAGCTTTGAGCTCTACCTGAAGCGCCTGCTTGTTGGCGGATTGGATCGCGTTTATGAGATTGGGCGCGACTTCCGCAACGAAGGCGTATCGTTTAAGCACAACCCCGAGTTTACCCAACTCGAGTTTTACATGGCGTACGCGGATTACAACACCATCATGGATATGACCGAACAGATGATCTCGGAGGTCGCTCAGGAGGTGCTCGGCACGATGATCGTCAATTTTAATGGGCACGAGATTGACCTGACCCCACCGTGGAACCGCCTGCAGATCCGTCAGGGTCTGATTGACCACGCCGGTATTGACATCCAGGATTACCCCACTGCCGCTGACCTGGAAGAGGTCCTCAAAGCCCGCCAGATCAGCTTCAAACCGGGGACGCCGCGCGGAAAATTGATCAATTTGCTCATGGATACCTACCTCGAACCGATCCTGATCCAGCCGACCTTTCTGTATGACTACCCACGGGATATTTCGCCGTTGGCAAAAGCCAAGCCCGAAGACCCCAGTACCGTAGAGCGTTTTGAAGGATATATTGGCGGGATGGAGCTTTGCAACGCTTTTACCGAACTCAACGATCCGCTCGATCAGGAAAAGCGCTTCCTGGAACTCGGGCGAGCCTACGCGGAAGATGATGAGGAGCGCAACCCAATGGACGAAGACTTTTTGCGCGCTCTCGCATACGGCATGCCGCCCGCAGGAGGTTTTGGCATTGGCGTTGACCGCCTGGTGATGATGCTCACCGGGCAGCATTCTCTGCGCGAGGTCATTCTCTTCCCTCCACTGCGCGAGGAAGAATAAGCAACCCGATACAATCAGAGCATGAAGAATTTGACAAGGGCACTCAATGGTGCCCTTGTTTGATATCGATCCTTTGCGGAGCGGTTTCGCGCCGTGAGCGCGATCGGTTAGGTTGATTGAAATCTATCATTTGTCCTAACCTAAAACTGAAATAATCTCCGTAAGAAATGCCAACCGTTCATAAATTGTCTTCGGTCTTTCAGCGTTAAATGCGATAAAATGAAAGCACCGCGGCTCTCTGGTGTGAGTCTTGCAACGAAAGCAAGCATGGAAGAAACCAAACTTATTGAACTCGCTGTTGATGGCGACCTTGATGCCTTTAACCAACTTGTCTTCCAGTATCAGGAAGTTGCCTTCAACGTTGCCTACCGCATTATGGCGGACGAAAACGCCGCGGCTGACGCCACCCAGGAAGCGGTTATCTCAATGTACCGCAAACTGGACACTTATCGCGGTGGGTCCTTCAAAAGTTGGTTCTTGAGGATTGTCACCAACGCCTGTTACGATGAGCTGCGCCGCCAACGCCGCAAACCGACTATTCCAATTGAACCAGAGACGGACGAGGGCGAGCTGATCGAATCCCCTGAATGGCTTGAGGACAAATCGGCAGGACCCGAAGAAATCTTTGGTTCGTCTGAAATTGAAAAAGCTATTCAGCACTGCCTGTCTGGCCTCGAGAACAAATTCCGTGTGGTTATCACCCTGGTGGACGTTTCTGGTGAGGACTACGAAACAGTCGCCAGGATCATTGGAACCCCTATTGGGACTGTCAAGAGCCGTTTGGCGCGCGCGCGTTTGAAGATGCAGCAATGTCTGCGGGGCTTCGGGGAACTTTTGCCTGACTATCTTCGTCATAGTAGCGAGGAAAAAGATGAAAAGGCAAGCTGATATTTCAGAAAAGGACACACGCCTGCTGGGCGAATATCTCGACAACGCGCTCTCCATTTCAGATCGCGCGATGTTCGAAAAGCGCCTGCAGAGCTCTCCCGAGTTAACACAGGCTCTGGGTGAGTTGTCCGCGTTGAAAAAACAGTTAAGCAGCCTGCCTCGAAAGAAAGTGCCCCACCAATTCACGCTCACCCGCGCTGAAGCCAAAAAAGCCCGTCGAGGTCGCTTCTTATTGCCCACTTTTGGCTGGGCAAGCGCGGTCTGCTCGGTCTTATTGGTTGCCATCTTTGGCAGTGAATTCATTTTCCGCAACTTCTCGGCACCCCAAGCCGAGCCAGCGCCGGCAGCTTATAGCCTTCAAATGGAAGACGCGCAGGTAAGCGCCGTGCCTGAGGCGAAATCACTGGATAACCAGGCGGTTTATCTGCTCAACTGGGTTGAGATAGGCGGAAAAGGCGGGGCGGGCGGCGCGCCATATAACAATTACGCGATCGCCGCGAGGGGCGAATTAGGCGGTGGGTTTGTTGAGCCAGGTGAACCCCAAACCATGAGCGAATCAGAAGAAGCGCAAAACGTGCCAGAAGCAGTAAGCGCGGCGTCTCAAAAACACAGCGTGGAGCCCCTGATCTTTGGGATTCGTGAGGGAGAACTGGGGCAAGTGATCGCCACCCAACCGGTTGAGGTTTACGCAGTTTCTCCGGCAGCCGAACAGCCTGCGGTTGTTGAGCAAGTCAGAGGCCCGATGATCCAAACCAATGTGAAGCTCATCCTGGCAGGGTTAGCAGCCGCGTTCGCGCTCTTATGGTTAACTTTGAAGCTCAAAAGGTAAGAGGTCCAAGCCCAAAGAAATGAGAAATACCTAAAGTCAAATATCAACCCCGGCAAGCTGGGGTTGATATTTTTTGCCTACTTTATATCCAAGATTCTTTTGTGGTAAGGATTGCCTTTGTCCAAAATTCTATTAGTTGACGGTAAAGGCTATGGTAAGCTCAAAAAGACTACTCAAAGATAAAATGAGCGGCTTGCGTTTTGGTTCGTTTGGCGAAAAGACTCTTTTGCACAGGCACAGTCAGGCAGAATCTGAAAGAGGGTAAACAAAAGGAGCAGACAGATCGTCTACTCCTTCGTGAATCTGAACCGATTGGCTCTCTGTTATGCCTGAGGGAGACCAACCGCCTCGCGCAGTGCGGCGGTTTTGTTGGTTTTTTCCCAAGTCAGATCAAGGTCATCGCGACCGAAATGCCCATAGGAAGCAAGCTGGCGATAGATCGGGCGCAGCAAGTCCAGGTCGTGAATGATTGCACGGGGGCGAAGGTCGAACACCTGGCTGATGGCTTGGGCGATTTTGTCGTCGTCCACAGTTCCTGTGCCAAAGGTTTCAACGTTAATGCTGAGGGGTTCGGGCACGCCGATGGCGTATGAAAGCTGAACTTCGCAGCGGGAAGCCAAGCCAGCCGCGACGACGTTTTTAGCGACCCAGCGAGCCGCGTAAGCCGCGGAGCGGTCAACCTTGGTCGGGTCTTTGCCGCTGAAAGCGCCGCCGCCGTGACGACCCATACCGCCGTAGGTGTCGACGATAATCTTGCGCCCGGTCAGACCGGCATCGCCCATGGGTCCGCCAATCACAAAGCGACCGGTAGGGTTGACGTAAATTTTGGTGTCTTCATCAATCAGTTCAGCGGGGATGACAGGTTTGATCACGTGTTCCAAAACATCCGCTTCGATGCGTTCGTGGCTGACTTCCTCACGATCCAGTTTGTCGGCGTGTTGGCTGCTGACAACAATCGTATGGATGCGGACGGGTTTGCCGTAGTGGTATTCTACGGTCACCTGGCTTTTGCCGTCGGGGTACATCCACTCGAGCGTGCCGTTCTTGCGGACTTCCGCCATACGGCGTGTGAGCTTGTGGGCATAATAGATGGGCATGGGCATCAAGGTTTCAGTTTCGTCGCAGGCGAAACCAAACATCATGCCCTGATCACCCGCGCCGCCGGCAGCGATATATTCTTCGGTATAAGAAAAATCTTCAGGGCGACCTTTGCGGTCCACACCTCTGGCGATATCAGGGGATTGGTTGGCAAGCGCGGTCATAACACCGCAAGTGGAGCCGTCAAAACCTTTCTTGCCGCGGTCGTAGCCAATGCTGTTGACCACTTCGCGCACGAGCGCGTCGATATCGACATAGGTTCTGGTGGTCACTTCTCCGTAAGTCAGCACAAAGCCGGTTTTGATGGCTGTTTCGCAGGCAACCCGGCTGGACTTATCCTCAGCAATCATGGCGTCCAGGATCGCGTCGCTGATTTGATCGCACATCTTGTCGGGATGGCCTTCAGTGACCGATTCAGAAGTGAACAGATATTTGGGTGATTTCATAAACGTAGTTGTCATTGTGTAAACCTCCTCAGGTTACAAAATAAAATGCCCCTGCAAGTGAGGGGCATTACGCTTGGTATGCTTCAGCCTCTCATCTTCCAGATTGTCTGCCGGAATTGGCACCATACGCTAGGTTGGTTGCCGAGGTTTCAAAGGGCCGGTCCCTCCACCTCTCTGGATAAGAGTGCCGCAAGGGCTATGTAATTGAGTTGGTTTATACCACA
>LUZV01000227.1 GCA_001603765.1 Anaerolineales bacterium Chloro_02
GCGGCAGCTATGAAGCCATAATTTCAGCTATCCAGGCTGCTGCTGAATCCCTGCGCACTGGCGGCGCTGTCGCCCCGAGAGAAATTCCACTGGGCAAGCAGGATTTACGGCATGTTGGTAAAGCGGTCATTCGCCCGGATGCCATTGCCAAAGCCATTGGCGGGGCAAAATTCACCGATGATTTTCAGTTCGAAGGCATGCTCTTCGCGCGGGTACTGCGAGCCGGCATCCCTTCCGGTATCCTACACGAGCTGGATATCAGCGCGGCATCCCGTCTTGCAGGGGTAAAAGCAATTTTAACTGCGGCAGACCTGAAGCACGAACGCCTGCATGGCGTTTACACCAAAGACTGGCCAATCCTGGTTGGAATAAATGAGCGCGTGCGTTATGTTGGCGATGCAATTGCTATTGTGGCGGCTGAAACGCAAACTCAGGCAGACGAGGCACTGACTCAGATTAGGATGAAAATTGAACCCCGACCGGTTGTGACCAGCCCGATGCAAGCAGCGCAGCCAGACGCCGAAAAGGTTCACAAAAAGGGAAACCTTTTGAAGAAGATCAAGGTGGGCAAAGGAAATGTGGAAGCAGGTTTCGCTCAGGCGGATGTAGTGATCGAGCACACCTTCACAACCCCTTTCATGGATCATATTTTTATGGAACCCGAATGTTCCATCGCCGTGCCGCGCCAGGATGGCGGCATGGATATCTATGTCGGTTCGCAAATCCCTTACGAAGATCGGCGGCAAGTAGCGGAAGCGCTAGGCTTACCGGTAGAGATGGTTCGCGTTCGCGGACAGAAGACTGGCGGTGCCTTTGGCGGCAAAGAGGATATTGCTGGACAGATTCACGCGGCTTTGCTGGCGGACGCGACAAAAAAACCGGTAAAGCTGCTATTCACGCGCCGCGAAAGCATGATGGTCCATCCCAAACGCCATGCGACTCAAATCAAGATTAAACTTGGCGCGCTGAAGACCGGAGAACTGACTGCTGCACAGACTGAAATCTACGGCGACACCGGCGCCTACGCATCCCTTGGTGAGGCTGTAATGACCCGCGCAACCACCCATTCATGCGGCCCCTACATCATCCCAAATACTCACTCTGAATGTTACGCGATGTACACAAATAATCCGCCCGCGGGAGCCTTCAGGGGGTTTGGGGTTATGCAGGCGATGTTTGGCATCGAATCCGCCATGGACATGCTCGCGGAGAAGCTCGAGATGGATCCACTCGAACTCCGAAAACGCAACGCGCTGCGAAAGGGAAGCGAAACAAACACCGGGCACCGCCTGGAAGAGAGCGCTGGTCTGCCGGATTGTTTGGATGCCATCGACAAGCGCCTTAAAGAGCTGGGAGTTGCTGATCCATGGACGCCTCAGGAGGAAGAAATTCAGGGGCGAAGAGTGCTGACATGCTGGGGAATGGCATCTGGTTTTAAGAACACCGGTTTGGGAACCGGCGCAAATGACAGCAGCGGCGCGGTTCTGCGCCTACTTCCCGCGGGCCGGCTTCAGATCCTTACAGCCGCGTCCGAAGTCGGGCAGGGCATGAATACCACGCTGCAGTTAATCGCCGCGGAGGTCCTCGGAATCATTCCGGATAACATCAACGTCTATCTAATGGATACCGAGCTGACTCCGGACGGCGGACCAACAACAGCCAGTCGTCAGACTTATGTGACTGGCAATGCCGTTAAGGCTGCCGCGCTTGAGTTGAAAAAGAACATTGTCGCGTTGTTGGTTGGGCAGTATGAGTGCGAACCATGCGTGATCCAATTTGGCGCTGACGGAGTTAGATTAGGGGAAGAGCTCATTGGCTGGCAAAGCATTTTCGACTTACTGACAAAAAC
>LUZV01000001.1 GCA_001603765.1 Anaerolineales bacterium Chloro_02
GCAGATTCCCGTTAAGCGCTTCGATTGAGTTGACTGAACGCTGTAATCTCAACTGCGTTCACTGCTTTATCAATCAGCCGGCTAACGACCCGGTTGCCGAGGGGAAGGAACTCAGCACACAGCAGTGGAAGACGATAATCGACCAATTAGCAGACGCGGGCACGCTCTTTTTGCTGATTACCGGCGGTGAGCTGCTCCTGAGGCAGGACTTTCCCGAAATATTTACACACGCCTGCCGGAGAGGTATGCTGGTTACGGTCTTTAGTAATGCCACCATGCTGACCCCCGAGCTGATTGACCTGCTGGCAGAATGGGGTGTGCATTCTCTTGAGGTGTCACTCTACGGCGCGACGCGCGAGACTTATGAGGCGGTCACTCGTCAGGCGGGTTCCTTTGACCGCTGCCTGCGGGGGATTGAGCTTGCGCTTTCGCGCGGGATCAAAATCAGCCTGAAGACGGTGCTGCTAACTTCTAACCTTCATGAGTTGGAAGCAATGCAAGCTTTGACCGAGAAATTCGGGCTAGAGTTCCGCTACGACAGCACCCTTTGGCCGCGTCTGGACGGCAGCAAAGCCAACCTGCAATATCAGATTGGCAATCAGGAGATCCTTAAACTCGACTTGGCAGATCCAAAAAGACGGGAAGCCTGGGAGAAGACGGCAATGGAATACGATGGTCGTTTGCTTCGGGCGGAGAACGTGTTTTCATGCGGAGCTGGCGAACGGTCCTTCCATATTGACTCAAAAGGGCGGCTGAACCCCTGCATGATGGTGCGACGACCTTCTTATGACATTCTGCAGATGGGGTTTTCTGAGGCGTGGAAGAAACTTGGCGAGATCCGACACATGAAAAGAAAGCAGAAAACCGCCTGTGAAACCTGCCCAGCGGGGACGCTCTGTACACATTGCCCTGGCTGGTCGCTGGCTTTTTATGGAGACTACGAGAGCATCGCTCAGGATATTTGTGAGATGGGAAATATTAGACAGGCAATATTTACGAAAGCGTCTGTGTTATAATTGAAAGCTGGAGGAAATTATGAAGAATCAAAAGAAAGCTTATGCAAGCCCTAAGATTACCAAGGTTAACCTTGTGGTAAAAGATTCAGTTCTTGGCACGTGCCATGCCAGCCCGGTGCTCACCCCCAGGCGAGCGGCTGGATGCAACATCGAACTTTCATGCTGGACGGGTCCTGGTCACTAATCCGTCATTGATTAGCCTTCATTTTCGTGTGGGCTGATGTAAAAAATCTAACAATTTGGTTGCTGTATAGGAGAAAGTTATCAATCAGACAATTACCTTGAAACCAGGTTTGGAAGTCGCGAAGTACAGGCTACACTTTATCACACAGGATAAGAACTTAAAACCGGAGACTCCTCCCTGGCACTCAGGTTTCAGCATTCGTAACGATAAAACCGAGGGAACACAAACCTCGGTTTTTTGTCATGACTTTTCATTTAACCTTCATAATCAGCCCATTTCCGGCGGGACCGAACGGCTGAAGCCGGTTGCCAGCAACGAAATTTGGGAACTTTGGCGGGATCAAGAGGGACAGTTCATTTTTGTCAATCCAATGCAAGCTCTCTTGAGGAAGGTGGTCATCAACCCCGATTTCACCCAAGGGGATCTATTTGGAGATTTTTCCGTGGGCGGCGAGGCTTTGGCGTATCCACTTCCGCAAGACCTGGAGATCGTCTTCTTCGCGAACTGGCTGGGAAAGTTCGGCGATTTAATCCTGCATGCTTCCGGGATCGCGGTGGACGGCAAGGGTTATGCCTTTGTGGGGCCGTCCGGGGTGGGCAAGTCTACCCTGGCTGGCAGGCTCAGCCAGAGGGCTGGGGTGACGGTCTTAGGAGAAGACCAGCTCATTTTAAGGCGCATGGGCAACTGCTTCTGGCTTTTTGGCACCCCCTGGCACGAAAACTCATCCATGCGCGCGCCGATCGGCGTGCCGCTCGAGAAGATTTTTCTGTTGGATAAAAAAGATGAAGACACGCTTTCTGAGGCGACCCCTATGCAAGGCGTGACCCGTTTGCTCCAGACAGCTTTTATCCCTTATTACCGGGCAGAACTGATTCAGACCTTCCTTGAGCGGCTGGATACGTTGGCTGCTGAGGTTCCGATCTATCATTTCAGCTATCTGCCCGGAAACGAGATTTTAAATCGAGTGATCGCTTAGCCGATCAGTGTGCCAACGGTCATTTCGCATAAGGCAAATGATGATGAAAACGCCGCGAAACAAAATTTTCCATTTATTACTCTTAGTTGTGCTGCTTGCTCATCCCCTCGCGCGGATTCAAGCCGCCGGACCCACTGGCACGGAGGTCCTTTTAACCCAGTCTGACGCGAACGCGATTCGCTTTACGGTTAACGTTGGCTGGGAGACGCTCAGCCTTGAGTCTGCGATTACAGACGAGGGAAGTTTTTTGAGCGTGGCTCTTCCTGACGCCGCCAGCACGGACGAAGTTGGCGCGCCGCAACTGCCCGTGATCGGGCGGATGGTGGCGGTGCCTTTTGGTGTTGAGCTGGAATTGACAGTCATACCGGGCAAGTCTCAAACCCGCCAAGTGAGCGAGCTGGTACTGCCTGTGCCGGAGCAAGTGAGCGAAGGGCAGATGCCCAACGACCCGAACCAGCCGATGGGGCTGCCGGATTTTCATTCGCGCTACAATATTGACCCGGCTTACTATAAAAACGCCGCGGTTTATCCTGGGCTGCTTGGAAAAATCGCCAACGAAGGCGTCCTCCGGCAACAGCGCTTGGTTGGGATTGCTCTTTACCCCGTGCAGTACAACCCAGTAAAGGGAGAACTGACGATCTATGAGAGTTTTGAGGTAGCGCTAACCTTCCGCGGCACGGTTCAACCCGCAAAGCGTTCCACCGCGCCCGAGTCGCCGGCTTATGAGGTTTATTACAGCGAGGCGCTGCTCAATTACGAATCCGCGCGCGGCTGGAGGCTGGATGCCAGCAGCCAGAACGAACTCCTGGGCGCGAGCTCGCAGGCATTTGGCACTGCCAGCCAGCCTTGGTCGCCGCCAAACCCGGGTTGGCGAATTAAAGTCAGGACGGAAGGGATCTATCAACTCACTTATGCAGCGCTGGCTTCCGCGGGAGTTGACGTGGAACATCTTGACCCGCGCACCTTCCGCATGGAATACCTTGGGCAAGAAATTGCCATCCAGGTCATTGGCGAACAAGATGGATCCTTTGATCTTGGCGACAGCGTCATTTTTTATGGTCAGGCGCTGGAAGATAAATACACGCAGGACAACGTCTACTGGCTGACGTATGGCGGAGCGAACGGTTTACGGATGCAAACCAGGCAGGTTGCGGCCCCAAGCGCACCGATCGCGCCGTGGTACAAGGAGAGAATGCCATTAGAAGAGAATAATTGGTATAACCCATCAATTTCGGGAGAGGATAACCTTGAACGCTTCTTGTGGGCAGGGATTTCTGCCCCAGCAGGCGCTTCTGGCCCAGCGTTCACTTATTTATTTAACCTAACCTCACCAACATCGGCAGCCGGTCAGCTCGATTTGGACCTGGTGGGACAATCTCCGCATACCCAGGGATATAAAGCCGTTATCGCGCTCAATGGAGCCCAGTTGGGGGTACTGGAGTGGGCTGGTCTAACCTGGGCTCATTTTTCAGCTACGGTTCCAGCAGGAAAGCTAACTTCAGGCAACAATACCCTGACGATCTTTCTCGATAACACCGCTGGAACAATATACGATTATGTCTACCTGGATCGGGGAGAGCTAACTTACGGCTCCAACTTTCAGGCGAGGGACGATCGCCTTACTTTCAGCTACACGCTAGATCAGCCGATTGGCTTTAACTTGCAGGGGTTTTCAACAGCCGCGCTGAGGCTCTTTGACATCCGGGATCCTAATTCCCCGGTATCGCTTTGGGGCTTTCGGACGTGGCCAAGCGGGCTGACATATAACCTGTATTTCCAGGAAAACAGCTCGGTTGGCGGGGAGCACCGCTATTGGGCAGCCGCGCTCAATACCTATCTGAACCCCTACGCGATAGAAGCAGCCAGCTCTTCCGATCTGCTATCTACCGCGCACGGCGCGGATTATCTGGTGATCAGCCACCCGGACTTCTTGCCTCAGGCTCAGACGCTCGCTGCTCACCGGAGCGGGCAAGGGCTGCGCGCGTTGGCTGTCAATTTGTTTGATATTTATGACCAATTTAACTACGGCATCGCCGGACGGGATTCTATCCGCGCTTTTCTGCAATACGCCTATTTTAACTGGCAGGCGCCGGCGCCGGCTTATGTGGTCCTGCTGGGCGATGGGCACTATAACCCCAAAGGCTTTAATCCAGCGTTTTACGGACCCTGGCGTGAGAGCTTTATCCCGCCCTTCCTGGCGTTCGCGGACCCTGGGCTGGGGGAAACCGCGGCGGATAACCGCTACGCGGCAGTTTCTGGCGCGGACAACTTGCCGGATATGATGCTCGGCAGGATGGCTGTAACCACCGCGGCGCAGGCAGAAGCTTTTGTTAATAAAATTATTGTCTATGAAAGCCTTCCGCCCAACAACGATTGGGGCACGCCGCTTTTAGCCGTGGCAGACAATCCGGATAGTGGGGGCAACTTTCCCGCTATTTCGCAGGCTGTGATTTATTCCAGCTATCCGGACAACTTTGCGGTTGAGCGTGTTTACCTGGGAACCACGCATGCGAACGTTACTGCCGCGAGAGAGGCTATCCTCGCCGCCATCGATGACGGGCGTTTTCTGGTGAACTATATCGGGCATGCCGCGCAGACTCAGTGGAGTGGGTGGGATGATGATGTGCCAGCTTTCAGAGGCGCTCTGTTGAAATACAGCGATGTGGCGGGATTAAACAATGAGAACAAATATCCTATTATTTCTGCGATGACCTGTTGGGAAGGTTACTATATTAACCCGAACCCAGTTGGAAGCGACTATGAAGCCTTGGCAGAAGTAATCACGCGCGCCTCGAACAAGGGAGCCGTGGCGAGTTGGTCGCCAACCGGTACCAGCGTGGCAAATGGTCACGATATCATCAACCGCGCCTTCTTTAACGCAGTTTTCAGCAGCGTGTTGCCAACCATTGGGCAGGCTGTCCAGCGTTCCCTGCTGGACCTCTGGGCAACTGGTACCCACCTCGAATTAGCGGATACGTTCTTGCTGTTTGGCGACCCAGCCATGAAATTTCATCGCGGGCTAAGCGCGGCGGCTGATCAGTACATCACCAATCAAGAAACTGAGATCATCGTGCCGCAAAACGAAGGGGTGTTGAGCAACGACGTTAACCCCGAAGGATTGCCCCTTACGGCGGTGTTAGTGAGCGGTCCGTCAAATGGTTTATTTACCTTTTCTGGCGACGGAAGCTTTTCATACCTGCCTAACCCAAATTTCAGTGGAATCGACCACTTCGCGTACAAATTGTTTGATGGAGCGCGCTACAGCAACACCGCGGTTGTGACGATTGTCGTGCGAGGCACTTTCAGAACCTACCTGCCAATCATTGGGAAGTAACCAGGAAGATTAATAGCAATAAAAACACTAATTTGATGCAATTTCCCTCACAATAGAAAAGTTTGGTGTAAAATCCAATTATCGTCATAGAACGCAAGCCGCGTTCCAATTATCTCAAACAATAACGACCGAGGTGCTGGTCAAGATACCATTTCTGACTTCTATAACCTTCGATTTTTTAGGTATAGAGTTTGGGAATTTTAATCATTTATCCGTTGAATTTGGACCTTTTGGTTCAGTTAACTATTCAGTTAGATTCAATTTTCACATTAAATAAACACCTGAGGAGAAAAAATGGATATAAAACAGTTTGACCTATTAAGAAAATCCCAATATATC
>LUZV01000026.1 GCA_001603765.1 Anaerolineales bacterium Chloro_02
CTTTTACTGCAGTTCGCTCGGTCGGACTGAGGTTTTGACCGCGGATCGAGAAAATTTGCATTAATCAAAAAATCTGTTAGAATAGTATCGTTCGTAAATGAATACTTTTCTCGGTGAAAAGTGGGCAGTTGTCCACTTTTTTGTTTAGTGTAATTTGGAGTGGAAGAAACATGAAAAGTGAATTTGCCTTAGCCTTCAATGAAATACAGGAAGACAAGGGCTTGCCCCGTGATGTGATTATGGGAGCAATCAACTCAGCGATGGTATCTGCTTATCGTAAGTCGGTTGGCGCGTCTGCTGCCCAAGAAGTAAAAGTTGAGATAGACTTTGACAAGGGCACCGTGGCTGTCTATGCTGAAAAAGAAGTCACTGATGAAATTTATGATCAGCGTACTGAGGTTCTCCTGGAAGACGCGCGCAAGATTAAAGCAGACTGCCAACTGGGCGATCTGGTGATGGTCGATTCCACTCCCGAAAACTTTGGTCGGATTGCCGCCCAAACCGCTCGCCAGGCAATCCAGCAGAAAATTCGCGACGCCGAGCGTGCCGCGCAGTATGAGTTCTTCAAGAAGCAAGAAGGGGAGATCGTCAGCGGTATCGTCCAGGCGGTCAATTCACGCCAGGCAACAATCGGCTTGGACTTGAAAGCTGAAGGCACCATGCTGCGCAAGGATATGATCCCACAGGAGCGCTTCCGCATCCACGACCGCATCCGCTCGTTTGTGGTGGAGGTCAAGGACCTGCCCAAGGGGCTTCAGATTGTTCTTTCACGCGGGCATCGCAACTTTCTGCGCAGACTCCTCGAAAACGAGGTGCCCGAGATTTATCACGGCATTGTAGAAATTCGCTCGATCGCCCGGGAGCCTGGTCAGCGCGCGAAGGTGGCTGTGTCTGCCACCCAGCAGGGGATTGATCCCGTTGGCGCGTGTGTGGGTCAGAGAGGCGTTCGCATTCAGGCAATCGTGCGCGAGCTGCATGACGAAAAAATCGATGTCATCGAATGGAGCGCGGATCCAGCGGTTTATATCAGCAAGGCGATCAGCCCCGCGCGGGTTTCGGGTGTTTACCTGACCCATGGTTCGGGTGATAACAAAACAGCAATGGTAGTGGTTCCTGAGGACCAGCTCAGCCTTGCCATCGGTCGCGAAGGTCAAAACGCGCGTCTGGCTGCCAAGCTGACAGGTTGGCGGATTGACATCCTGAGCGTTTCTGAAGCTGCTAGCAAAGCTCTGGAGCAAATTCGGAAGGATGCTAACCTGGCTGAGTTAGGCGCGGCTGAGAGCGAGACAATTGCCAAAGTTGAAGCACTGCTGAAGCAAAAGGACGAAGGGCGTGTGCTTAACCTGGACGATAACAATCTGATTGCCAGATTTGTGGATCGGTTTGAAAAGCGCGGTGAAGCTGACCGAAAAGTGGAAGAAGATGCCCGCCAGGCAGAAATCCGCAAGATGCGGGAATCGATTGACGCGCGCGCGTTCAAACTCAATATCTTCGATGTTGAGGGACTCAAGGAACACCTGCAGGTGCTGCTTCAGTCCGCTGGGGTGGAGACCTTTGGCGATCTCTTACTGCGGGTAAAGATGGACCCGGATTCGATCCTCGCCATCGATGGTATTGGGCCTAAATCTTACGAAGACATTCTTGAAGTCGCTGGTAATTACCAGTTCCCGGTGATTGAATCCGAACCAGTTGAAGTTGCGCTGCCTGAAGAAACTACCGAGGTTGAACCAGAGTTGGTTGTTGAGGAGACCGCTGTGGTTGAAGCGCCAACTGAAATTGAAGAGGTTGAGCCAGTTGCTGAAGCGGTCGCGGTTGAACCCGAGGTGGTTGAAGAGCTTGTGTCAACTGAGCCAGAGGGAACCCCTGCGGAAGAGAAATCCTTTGAGGAACTCTTCAAGATTGACTCTATGCGCCGTAGAAGCGAAAGCACCGAGGAAGAGGACGCAAACGGACTTCCTGCAGACAAGAAAAAGAAGGGCAAGAAACGCAAGGGATATTTGGTGGAATACGACCCCGATAGCGACGCGACGATTGTGAGACGCAAACATCGCAACGATGATGATTGGGGTGATTGGTAGAGGCTGGTATGATAAAGCAGAGTCAAGGTGGCAGCTAAAACCAGACCTAAAGTTAAGCACGTCCCTCAGAGGACTTGTGTTGGATGCAGACAGGTTTTGTCGAAACGGCAGCTTGTCCGCATCGTACGCGGATCTGAGGGTGTGGTCATTGACCGCAGCGGAAAGCTCCCTGGTCGAGGGGCATATCTCCACGACCAGCGAAGCTGCTGGGTTAAAGGTTTGAAGGGTTCGCTGGCACATGCCCTGCGGACAACCATCCAGGAGCAAGACCTGGCGGCATTGAAGACTTTTATGGAAACGCTACCAGAAGGTGACGTTTCAGACGAGGAATCGATGTCTGCCTGAAAATCTTGTTTTGCTCGTGTGTGGCGTCCGGAGGGGATGTGAGCAGGTGACCGTGAAAGAGAGACGGAGTTAATATGAGCAAAACAGAACAAAAAACAATCACACTCCCTTATAGTTTATCGGTAAGAGAACTGGCCGGGCTGTTGAGTACCAGCGCTGTCACGGTCATCAAGATTTTGATGTCGAATGGCGTAATGGCGAGTATCAACCAGCAGATCGACTTTGATACTGCCGCGGTTGTGGCAACAGAACTCGGTTTTGAACCTCAGCTCTTTCAGGAAGAAGAAGTTGTTGAAGAAACAGGTGAGATTCCACTGTGGCGGCGGGTCATTTTGGAAGAAGATGCCAAAAATCTTGAGCCTCGCCCGCCAGTTGTAACGATCCTTGGGCATGTTGATCACGGAAAGACCACCCTTTTGGACGCGATCCGGCATACAGATGTTGCCGGAGGCGAAGTGGGCGGAATTACCCAGCACATTGGCGCGTATCAAATCGTTCATAAGGACCGCGTAATCACATTTCTTGATACCCCTGGTCATGCCGCGTTTTCATCCATGCGGGCACGCGGCGCGCAAGGAGCGGATATCGTTGTGCTCGTCGTAGCTGCTGATGATGGTGTGCAGCCGCAGACTCGTGAGGCTGCCAACCATGCCAAGGCTGCGCAGGTGCCGATTGTGGTCGCGCTGAATAAGATCGACAAAAATGATGCTAATCAGGATCGGGTAAAACGCCAACTGGCAGATATCGGCTTGCAGTCAGATGATTGGGAAGGCGACACTTTTGTGATGCCTGTTTCAGCCAAAGCAAAAAAAGGGCTGGATGATCTGCTCGAAACAATCCTGTTGGTTGCAGACAATCTGACCATCAAAGCCAACCCCAAAGGCGCCTGTATTGGCACTGTCGTGGAAGCTCAACTGGACAAATCCACTGGCAACATGGCAACCCTCCTGGTGCAAAACGGCACCCTTAAGGTGGGTGATGTGGTTGTGGCTGGTGAAGGCACGGGTAAGATCAAAGCCATGTTCGATCAACGCAACAAGCGCGTCAGCAAAGCGGGTCCTTCAACACCTGTCGTGGTGATGGGGCTCAATGCCCTGCCCGAAGCCGGCGATCTCTTCCAGGTGGTCGCGAATGAACGCGAAGGGCGAGCGATCGTTGCCGAACGCAAGGCTGAACGCGAAGCCAAGCGCCATACCAAGCGCGCCACACTCGAGGAGCTATTCAGTCAGTACAAGTCTGGTCAGGCTAAAGATTTGCGTCTGATCCTAAAAGCGGATGTTCAGGGTTCTTTGGAACCAATTATGAACGAGCTTGAAGACCTGGGCGAGAAGCAGAAGGGGCTGGCGATCAAAATCTTGCATGCTGAAACCGGTAATGTAACCGAAAGCGACGTCATGCTGGCGGCTGCTTCCAACGCGATTGTGTTGGGCTTTGATGTTGATATTGATCAAGGCGCGCGCCGGTTAGCTGACGCTGAGGGTGTTTCGATTCGCCTGTATAAGATCATTTACCGCCTGATTGAGGATGTACAAAAAGCCCTTAACGGCATGCTCGAACCTGAGTTGGTGGAGCGCGTGATTGGCAAGGCAGCTATTTTGGCAACTTTTAAGGTTTCAAAGGGCGGCACGGCAGCTGGCTGCCGTGTTCTGACCGGCGAAATGCGCCGAAACGCACCCGTACGGTTGATTCGCGCTGGTGAAGAAATTGTGAAAACCGAGATTTCCAGCATCCGCCGGGAAAAAGATGATGTGCGCGAGGTTCGCGAAGGCATGGAATGCGGAATCACGCTCAAAAATTTTGAAGAATTCGAAGTGGGCGACATGCTTGAGTGCTTCGTTATGGAAAAGTTTGGCGGATAATCTGCCAAAAGAAAGAGGAGCTAAGCATGCCAACACCGTTAAGAATGAAGCGAATTAATGAGAGGATCAAGGAAGTTCTTTCAATCGTGTTGATTTCCAGGATGGACGACCCGCGTCTGGCTGGGGTTTCTGTGACAGATGTCAAGGTCGATCGCGAACTGGATTTCGCGAATATTTATGTTTCTTCGCTTGAAGGAGCGAAGGTTTCGCGGGAGGTGATTCAGGCGCTTAATCACGCCCGCGGTTATCTGAAAAACGAGATCGCACAAGAAGTAGACTTGCGGGTGATGCCGCGTCTGAGATTTTTTTGGGATCCAACCCCAGAGAAAGCAGATCGGATCGACAGCTTGCTGGCAAAATTACATGAGGAGTCCAGTAAGATGGAAGATAGTGATGAATTAATTCCAAATGGGGACGAAGATTTGTTTGATGATATCGCTGAAGAAGATTGGGAAGATGATGTCGACTTCCCCGAGAGCGATGAAGGCGGCGGTCGAGATCGGATAAACTAACAAGATGAATCACGACCTCGATTCCACCATCCAACGCCAGCTTGCGGCTGCCCAAAATATCGTCATTGTTGGGCATATCCGACCTGATGGCGACGTGATTGGATCGATGCTCGGCTTGGCTCACGCGCTGCGCACCGATAATCGGCGCGTGACGTGTGTCCTCCAGGATGGGATGCCCGAAAAATACGTGTTCCTTCCTGGCGCGTCTGAGGTGCTCACCTCCGTGCCGCCCAACTACGACTATCTGATTGTCGTGGATAGTTCGGATATCCAGCGAACGGGGCAGGTTTTGGAGGGTCTACCTCCTGCTAACCTTGTCATCGACCATCACCGCACACATGATGATTTTGGGCTGATCGAATATGTGCTGCCTGAAGTCGAAGCTACCGCTCTGATTTTGACGCGCAGCATTCCAAGCTGGGGATTGACGATTACAAAGGAAGCAGCTACTTGTCTTTTAACAGGCATCCTTTCAGACACGATCGGCTTTCGCACTGGCAGCACCAGACCTGCGGCGTTACGCGCGGCGGCTGACCTGATGGAACATGGAGCAGATTTTCATGACGTCTACCAGAGAACATTGAGCGATAAAACCATCGCGGAGGCTCGCTATTGGGGGCAGGGATTAACAAAGATTCAACAAAGTGATGCAATATTGTGGTCGACCTTATCACTTCATGATAGAATCTTGTCAAGATATCAGGGTAATGATGACGCTGATCTAATAAACCTTCTATCCGCTATTAAAGGCTCGTTGGTAACTGTGCTTTTTGTAGAACAAGAAGACGGAATCGTGAAAGTCAGCTGGCGATCGGTGGAGGGTGTGGACGTTTCGGCGCTCGCGAGGGACTTCGGTGGGGGCGGTCATATGGCTGCGGCGGGCGCGGAGATTAATGGAAGTTTGCAGGATATTCAAGAACGAGTAATCCATAAAACAAAGCGATACCTGGAAGCCCTCAGGTTAAGCGGGTTGAAAGAGAATTTAGATGACTGATAAGCAATTTAATGATCAAAGCAATTTGATCAGCAACATTTCAGGGGTCTTGGTAATTGATAAACCTGTCGGCATGACATCGCATGATGTTGTGCAGCAGGTTCGGCTTGGAACCCGGATTCGCAGAGCCGGGCATACCGGCACGCTCGATCCGCGAGCTTCGGGTGTTTTGGTGGTTTTGGTTGGACCAGCGGTGCGTTTGAGCGAGTATGTTTCAACATCCGACAAGCGCTATCAGGCTGTGCTGCGGTTTGGCGTTACGACCAGCACTTATGACACTGAGGGTGAGATCACCAGCCGCGCGCCGGTGGATATAAGCTACGAAGAATTGGAAGAAGCGTTAAGCACTTTTGTGGGCGAATTTGAGCAAACACCGCCGATTTATTCAGCTATCAAAGTTGACGGACGTAAAGCTTATGATATTGCCCGGGACGGCGAAACCGTTGAGCTTGAACCACGCCAGATTACCGTCCATTCTCTCGAACTGCTCGATTGGGATCCGCCCGAAGCGGTGATTGATGTTCACTGCTCTTCAGGCACCTACATCCGCTCCCTCGCGTTTGACCTCGGTCAAAAACTTGGCTGCGGAGCGACTTTGGTGGGTCTGCGGCGCACACGCAACGGGCGCTTTGGTCTGCGAGACGCGATTTCCCTCAACAAGCTGCAGGAAGCTTTTCGCAATGGCGACTGGTACAAATATTTAATCCCAGCCGCGGAGGCGTTGGGCGATTGGTACACCGTTGAGCTGACCTATGAGCAGGTCGACGCCGTCCGCCATGGGCATCGCGTGGCCGCGCCTGAGGTTGTGGAGGCGGGTCTTTGGGGGCGGGCGATCAGCGAGGAGGGTGAACTGGTGGCACTGATCGAATATGACGCAGAAACGAATGAATGGCAGCCGCGGAAAGTGTTTTTCCGTTAGGCGCAAGATGAAGAAAGTAGCCCCGATTGGTGAAACCAAGAAGGGCTATTTATTTTACTTATAGCAGAAAAGATGACGGAGTTTATTAGCGGCTTGCCCAATTGTGCCCTCAGGAATGCCTGGTTGACGATTGGGAATTTTGACGGAGTGCATCGGGGTCATCAGGCTTTGATACAGAGCCTAAATCAGAGGACCGCGGCGCGATCTGGTCAGAGCGTGGTGCTCACCTTTTGGCCTCATACGAGGATCGTCCTCGGATACTCCAGTGAGCCTTTTTTGCTTACCACTCTGCAAGAAAAAAATCGGCAGCTGCAAGCCGCGGGCGCGGACGTAGTTGTTACCTTGACGTTTAACCAAAGCCTGGCAGACATGCCCGCGGAGGCTTTTCTTGAGCAAGTTGCGTCTGCCATCCAGCCGGTTGGGCTGTTAGTGGGTCCTCAATTTCGAATTGGCAAAGGACGACAGGCGGATTTTGCCTTTGTCCGGAATTTTTATGAACTGCGGGGAATCGAATGCGAGAGTGTCCCGGCATTTGAACTTAAAGGGCAGCGTGTGTCTTCAAATCGCGTGCGGGCTTGCCTGAGTGAGGGGCGGGTTGATGAGGCAGCGGAGCTGCTTGGGAGACCGTTCAGCCTGGAGGGCGAGGTGAGGCACGGCAAACACCTGGGAAGCAAGCTGGGCTTTCCGACTGCCAACCTCACCCCTGAACCGATGCAAATGCTGCCACGCTTTGGCGTCTATGCCACCCGCGTGCAGTTAGAAGGTCAGACTCTGGTTGGAGTCACAAGTGTGGGCGTCAGACCGACGTTTGAATCAAGCTCGCTTCCAAATGTTGAAACCCTCATTTTGGACTTTGACGAGACAATTTACGATAAGATTATACGGATCGAATTTGTCAGCTTTTTGCGCCCGGAGTTTCGCTTTGATAGGGTGGAAGACCTGATCGCGCAGATCGATGAAGATAAAACCCAAACCAGGAGGATCTTTGAGAATGGATCTTAATCGCCGTGTTTACCGCCTAAGTCCCAGTCAGTTTAGCGCTGAAACGATAGCCGTCACCTTCGCCAAGACTTCCCGCTCACCGGAACCTTTTGATGTAATCGCCGCGGAGCTGAATGACGAGAAGAGCGCTCAGTTTAGTGAGAAGTGGATCGTTGGATATGGTCATTCGAGCGTCGCTGAGCACGCTGTGCTGCATCTGGCGCTCGAGAACGTTTCGCGCCTGGCAATCGAGACTATCGAAGCCAATCGGCTGGCATCTTACACCGAGAAGTCAACCCGTTATCAGGAATGGGATCCAAAAGCCTACGTCACCCCGCCAGAAATCCTGGGTAGCCCATATGAAGCTGAATACCGGGCGGTGATGGACCACCTGTTTTGCGTTTACGCCGAAGCCCTGGCAGCGCTGCGCCCTTGGGGAGAGGCAAATACGCCTCGCCGTGAAAATGAAAGCGAAAAAGCCTGGGCAAACCGCGCCCGTGTGAAGGCTGTGGACGTTGCAAGGTTCATCCTGCCTGCCGCGGCAATGGCGAATGTGGGTCTGACGATTAACGCGCGCGCG
>LUZV01000027.1 GCA_001603765.1 Anaerolineales bacterium Chloro_02
ATAACAGTATTAATGGCTTCCATGATTTCTTCATCGGTTCGGGCGGTTTCAGCTCGTGAACGGGCTTCGGTGCCGTCTGCCAGCATGAGGATTGCAGTTTCTTTGGATCGCGGCGCTGGACCGGGGTAGGTAAACAGCGCCGGGTCGACGTCATCTGGGTTTTCAGCCGCGGCGAGCGCTTTACCATATTGATAACGTGTCATCAAAGTGCCGTGGTGTTCGCGGATAAAATCAATCACTCTGGACGGTAAGCGATAGCGTTTAGCCAGGGCAACACCGTCTGTTACATGTTTGATGACAGTGGCAGCCGCGACTTCGGGCGGAAGGTTGTCGTGTGGGTTGACGCTGCCGCGCACTTGATTTTCAATGAAGAAACCCGGGTTTTCGGATTTGCCAACGTCATGGTAGAGCGCGCCAACCCTCACCAGCAACCGATCAGCGCCGATGGCTTCAGCGGCTTGCTCTGCCAGATTCGAAACCTGCAAGCTGTGCTGGTAAGAACCAGGCATGGACTGAAGAACGTGCTGCATCAAAGGGTGGTCAGGTCTTGAGATGTCCATCAGTTGAAGGGCGGTTGGAATATCCAGAACGTAGGAGAAAATGTACTGGATCAGTATCGCAAGGGTGCCGGAAGCGAGCCCGTTCAGAAGCGCTGAAGCTAAGAGTGAAACCAACCCAAGCCCGTCAGTGAACGAATCGCCGATCCGAAACACCAAAACCATAGCCATTCCAACAAGGCTCACGACGCCGCCAGCAGCTAAAAACGCGCTAATTCTTCTGGCGCGTCCTATCACAAACATTCCCGCAATGGTGGGCAGAAGATAAAAAAGTGCCAGCTCCATGTCGCGTGGGTGACCAAAAACAGTAAGGATCACCAGAAGGGTCGTTAACAAGACCCCGGTTTCAAGATGCAGGACTATGGCGATCGTCAGACCGAAAGCGGCAATTGGGTAGAGCCACGGGATAACAGTACGCTCGATCACCAGAAAACGCGCAAGAGCGAGAAAAAGCACAAAAACAGACGCTACCAGGAGGATCGTCTTGGTCTCGGTGAGGGACTGGAAGTCCTTCCGACGATTGTAATAAAGAGCGCAAATTAATCCGCAGATCACTACCAGAATCCCGCTTGTGATCATAAGGTCAGCGCGGTTGGCTGGTTCCCCGAGCCCAAAAATGTTCAGCGCCTCAAGATCCGAATCCGAGATGATTTGACCGCGCCGCACGAGCACTTCCCCCGCCATAATTTGACGGGTGATTGGTTCAACACTATTGCGCGCCGCTTCTTTGTCGTGTTGGGTCTGTTCCTCACTGAACAGGCTGGTGGGCACAATCAGTGGAGAAAGGATCATGGTAATAAGTTGGGTCTGATCGCTCTTGAAACTAAAATCAATTACAGCAGGAAGGTTGCTGCGCACTCTGCCGATTTGGTCATTGCGGATGCTATCCCGCAGGACAACTTCGAGTACGCGGTTCGCTTCGGTTGTGATCGATTGCCAATCCGGATCAGACATATCGAGGATTGCTTCGTAGGCTTCATCTCCAAGGCTAAGTTTGGCTGCTGAACGCATGTCGCTAATTTTTTGTTGACGCGTTGAGAACTTATCATTGCGCACGGAGGAGAAAAAGTAGATGATATGGTTAAGAATTTCGAGCTGCGCTTTCGCTATGCTTGGGTCAGCTGGTAAGAATACCGGTTCCACATTGGCAGCAGTTTCGTTGCGAGCTTGTTCAGTGAAGACCTTAGACTCAAACGTGATCGAAAAGGGAGCTGTAATTTCTTGAGGCGCAACCTGGCCAATGCTGACCGCTTCACTTTGATCGCTCAGAATATCAGGCAGCACTAAACAGCCAAAAACTAACAGACAGGTGACGATCAGAATGATGTTCCGGACTGGATACGGACCAGTTTTCTTATCTGTTTTGTCGTTGGCTCCATTAATTGCCATGTTGTTTTATCCCGCAAGCATTTCCCGCACGACGCGGCTGGCATCGGCGTTGCTGGCTCTTCCGGCGAGTTTTGGTTGGAGGCTTTTCATTACCGCGCCCATATCCTTGGCAGAAGTCGCGTTGCATTCCTTAATCACAGCACGAACCAGGTCGTGAAGCTCAGCTGGGCTGAGCTGAGCAGGCAGATACGTCTTCAGGCAGGCGATCTCGCTATCCGCTTGCGAAATAAGATCCTCGCGGTGAGCTTTTTCCGCGTCTGACTTGGCTTCCTGACGGGTTTTGATTTCCTTTTGGATCAGAGCTAATAACTCATCCTGAGTCAGCTCAGTGCCCTTGGCGACTTCAGCCAACTGAATGGCGGATTTGACCATCTTGACGACCCATTTTTTGGTTTCGTCGTGAGATTTCATTGCCTGAATTAGATCTGCTTGTAATTGTTCCTTTAGATTCATATGTTTATTATACCCGTACCTTTCCAGACACTTAACTGGGAAAATCGCAAAAACAAAAGTTTGAGAATTGGGAAAATTCAATTCCCAAGCGTTATCAAACCAATTAGCTTGTTAAAAACAGACTGACTGATTCCTTCAACTTTCATTAAATCTTCCAGCGATGTGAAAAGACCAATGCGCTGCCGGTAATCCAGGATTGCCTGTGCTTTGACCTGCCCAATACCGGGTAGGCTATCCAACTCCGCGAATTGGGCAGTGTTGATGTTGACCAGATGCGGGCTAAGAATTGACGATGACCTCTCAGATGGTGTGAGTGTGACTTCTTGTAAGGAGGGAATAAAAATTCGCTGTCCATCAGTCAAGAACGCAGCCAGATTGAGCGAGTTAGAGTCGGCACTACCAGTCAAGCCACCCGCAGCTTCAATTGCGTCGCTTAATCTGGCAGAATCCGGCAGAGAATAGACACCTGGTGTGGCAACCGCGCCAACGATGTGGACGCGAAGGAGCGCTGGTGTGCTCGTTGGATCTGGCGTCAGGTCGGGCGTATGGGTCACCAGGATGAGCGGCTCTCCTCTTTGGGGCGAAATGATTAAGATAATCGCCCCAACGACGACCAATCCCAGCAAAAAACCAGCTAAAGTTTGCTGCCAGGGCTTCATGCGGGCGCGCTTTCGGACCCTTTCTGTTCTCCCTCGAACATCAATTGAAAAGCTTTAATGGACACTTCGAGCATATCGCTTGAGGGCTCTCTTGTAGTCAGTTTTTGCAAGGCAAGATTAGGCTTAATCAATGCCCTTACCAGAGCTGAATCATCCATATGTCTGGCAGCAAAGCGAATATACTCGTAAGCGATGCCCGAGACCACCGGCAACAGAAGGATGCGAGTTAGCAATCGGGTCAGCAAAGGTAAAGGACCAAGCAAACTGAAGAACAGGACCGAAATGAGCACGAGTGTTAGCATGAACGATGTGCCGCAGCGAGGATGCACCAATGTGAACTTACTCACATTTTCCGGTGTTAGCTCGGCGCCGGCTTCAAACGCATTGATCGTCTTATGTTCCGCGCCGTGATAAGAAAACACGCGTTTGATCTCTGGCACTCTGCCAATGACGACAAGGTAGAGGATCAAGATTGCAAGGCGCAGCAAGCCTTCCATCAGGTTGCTGATCCAATTTCCAAGCGCCCCAAACCGCTCAAATCCGATAGGTCCTTCCAATAAACCAGTCAGTAGCGCAGGTAAAAGAAAAAAGATGCCGATACCAACCAGGAGAGAAAAAACGATCGCAAGCGCGAGGTCCTTGCCCTGGATCTGTTCATCCTTCCCGCTTACCATATTCGAAGACATGGTCAGGAGTCGCATCCCGAGATTCATTGAGTCCCACAAACTTAAGACACCACGCACAAATGGCATGTTCATCCATTTAGAGCGGTACATCGCTGGGAGCTGCTCCTGATAAGTGAGAATCTCACCGTTTGGAGCGCGTACAGCCATCGCGACATTTTGTTTGCCGCGCATCATGACACCTTCCATGACCGCCTGCCCGCCGTAAGACGGCAGCCTTAGTTCTTTTTGACTTCCTGGCATCGTCTATGCCCCAAAGCTGGTTATAAAACGGATATACGCCTGAATACCCTTTTTCCAGGTGGGCAAGTGTAAATGCTCATTGGGTGAGTGAATGGCATCATCGGGCAGACCGAAGCCTGAAAGGATCGACTTTACACCGAGCTCTTTTTGCATCACAGTCGCCACGGGGATGCTGCCACCTTCTCGTTTTAAGACCACATCATTGTTCCAGGTAGCTTTGTACGCTTCGATCAGGTTGGGCAGCCCCGGCGCGTCATCAGCCAGATAGGCAGGTCCGCCGGAATGCTTGATAAAACTGACCCTTACGGTCGGCGGGACAATGCTGCGGATGTATTTCTCGGCAAGTTCGTAAATTTCGGCATGTTCCTGATCTGGAACCAGGCGGCATGAAATTTTTGCTTTCGCGTAGGCAGGGATGATCGTTTTTGCGCCTTCGCCAATGAAACCAGAGTAGAGACCGTTGACATCAAGGGTAGGTCTTGCGCCGTGGCGTTCGAGCATGGTGTAACCTTGCTCACCATATAACATTGGTGAACCGGTCACTTCCAGGAACTCTTCATCAGTTGTTGGGTTACTGGCGATCATTTTGCGGTCTTCCTCGGTCAGGGGTCGAACACGGTCATAAAAACCGGGAATCGCGACTGAGCCGTCAGGGTTGTGGAGTTGGGCGATGATCGAAGCTAAAACATTGGCAGGGTTAGCCACATTCCCGCCGAAGATACCAGAATGTAAATCGACCTTAGGTCCATCGATGCGGACCTCAAAATAACTTAAGCCTCGCAAACCATTTACCACTGTGGGAGTGTCTTTGTTGATCATGCCAACGTCAGGGTTGAGGATCATATCGCACTTCAACAAATCGGTATGGGTTTGGATGAACCCTTCCAAGGAGGGTGAGCCAACTTCTTCTTCGCCCTCGAGGATAAATTTCACATTGAGAGGTAGTTCCCCAGATTTGAGGACGCTTTCAAGAGCGAAAATTGTCGCCATGATTTGTCCCTTCATGTCCGAAGAGCCGCGAGCGAAGAGGTGTTCTCCGCGGATGCTGGGCTCAAATGGAGGTGTAACCCAGTCTCCGAGCGGATCGGTAGGCTGAACGTCGTAATGACCGTAAAAAAGGAGAGTCTTAGCTCCGGGAATGCTGGCATGTTTCTCGGCAAAAACAATCGGGTGTAAACCGGTCGGGAAAATCTCAACCTTATCCATGCCAAGTTCCTCGAAATAAGATTTCAGGAACTCGGCTGCTTCGACAACACGACTTTTCATCTCTGGGTCGGCAGAAACGGATGGGATTTGTAAAAATGCTTTGAGTGAATGGAGTTTCGTTTCTTCAGTATCTAAAAATTCCTGGACGGCTTGATCGGCTCTGGACATGGATTCATACCTCTGTTTTTTTTTTGATTATATGCCATTTGATTCAAAATCGTGTTAGCATAGACGAAAATGTAGAACAAATCTTAAGCGTTCGGTATAATTGGCTGGTCGTTTTT
>LUZV01000028.1 GCA_001603765.1 Anaerolineales bacterium Chloro_02
TTGCGCCAACAGAAACTGCGCGCGGAGTTTCAGCTCAGGCTGCTGCAGGGTCACGGAGTTTGCCGGCTGAACCGCGCGTTGGATATTGGAGCCTCTTCAGGCACCCTGTTGCAGACCCTGCATGAGGCTTACGGGGCTGAGGCGGTTGGGGTGGAACCGGGCAACGCCTACCGCAAGCTGGCTGAAAACAAGGGTTTCACCCTTTACCAAACGCTGGAGCAGCTCGAAGCTGCTGATGCCAACCGCTTCGACCTGGTAACCATCATGCACGTTCTCGAACACTTCGAAGACCCGCTTGGGGTTTTGGTGGAAATCAGACAACGCCTGCTGGACCCGAACGGCGTCTTGTTGGTGGAAGTGCCTAATTTTTATGCCCACGAATCTTACGAGCTAGCGCATTTGAGCTGTTTCACCGCCCATACTCTAAGTGAGATGCTTAAAAAAGCGGGTTTTAAGGTTGCATACATGGGTCAGCACGGCTATCCGCGCTCAGAAACCCTCAATCTTTATCTTAGCGCCCTTGCCTATCCGCTAAAAGACCCGTCTGAGACTTATCAAACCGTGCCAGAACGCGGTGTCCCTCTGAAACGCGCGATTGGGATGACCAAAGGCGCCATTCTGACCAAACTCATGCCCGCGAAAACCTGGCTGCCGTTGGAGGAAAAAGCCTGATGCCGCCCGTCCTAACCCTTTTTACTGCTCCAAAACCTTTCACCAATCCGCATATCGCGCTGATTCAGCACAACGCGCTCAGAAGTTGGAAAGCGATGGGTAGTGATGTGGAGGTTGCGCTGATCGGCTCTGAGGAGGGTATCGCGGAAGCTGCCGCGGAGTATGGCTTTCGACATTTGCCCGATGTGCCGGTTAATCAGCTCGGAACACCCCTCATCAGCGGGATTTTCCAGCTCGGTCGCGAGGTAAACCAAAGCCCCCTTTTGGCTTACGTCAACGCTGATATCATCCTCTTCCCTGACTTTTTGGACGTAGCGCAAAAAGTGGCGGAAAAGCTGCCAAAGTTTTTGTTGGTCGGGCAGCGTTGGGACTTGGAGGTTACCGAGCCTCTCAGTTTCGAGAGTGAATGGGTGGATCCGCTGCGGCGGCGCACCTGGCGGGACGGCAAACTGCATGTGCGCGCGGGAAGCGACTACTTTGTCTTTCCGCGGGTTTGTTTTCAGGAGATTCCGGATTTTTCGGTTGGACGCGCGGGTTGGGACAATTGGATGATCTTTAAGGCGCGCCGTGAGGGTTGGGCGGTTGTGGATTGCAGCTCGGACCTCGACATCATTCATCAAAATCACGACTACAGCCACCTGCCAGGCGGGCAGTCGCACTATCGCCTTCCTGAGACCGGGGAGAATATCCGCCTCGCGGGCGGGTATCGCACCATTTTTGATCTGGACGATGCCTCTCACCGCCTCGCGCGCGGAACAATTGAACCGATGCCGCGAGATCGCAAAGGTAAATTGCGCGAATTCCAAAATCGTCCGATGTTAAAGCGCGGTGATTTTGCCATGACCCAGGCGCTCTTTACCCTTCTGCACCCCAAAAAGGCGTGGGTTGAATTCTGGAAAAATCGGGAGATGCAAAAAACCATGCACGCGTCCCGAGAATTGGGTTCAAAATAGAGGAGTCAGTTATGCGAGTTGGGCAAAACCCCGCGAAAACAATCAAAGGAGTAGCCAAACCCAAGCGGATAACCGTCGCGGTGCTGAATTACATCCCTTTTCTGAGCGGTTTTTTCGCTGAGACCTTTGATGTGCTCAAGCTCTGCCTCAACAGCATCTGGCAAAACACTGACCTCCCCTATGACTTGCTGGTTTTTGATAACGCCTCTTGTCCGGAGGTGCGCGAATATCTGACGCAGATGCAGCAAGAGGGCAAGATCCAATTCCTGATCCTTTCCGATACCAATTTGGGAAAAGGCGGAGCCTGGAACATTATGCTGGCTGCCGCTCCGGGGGAGGTGATTGCCTACACCGACAACGATTGTTATTTCTTCCCTGGCTGGCTCTCAAACTCGCTTAAGGTGCTCGAAACCTACCCCAACGTAGGTATGGTCACATCGCGTCCGATTGCCAATGACAACAGCTACAACACCAGCACCATCGCCTGGGCTGAAAACGAACCTGCCGCTGAAATCAAATTCGGCAGATTTCTTGAATGGGAAGATTTCCGATCTTTTGTCGGCAGCCTGGGAGTACCTGAGGAGGAAGCCAGAGAGCGCTATGCTGTTTTGGAAGACGCGGTGCTCAGCTATCAGGGTGTGCCGGCGTATTTGGGCGCGATCCACTATCAATTCCTGGCGTATAAAAACGTCCTGCGTCAATTTTTGCCCCTTGATATGGATCGTCCGATGGGGCAGGTGCAGCGCCTGGATGGGCTGGTGAACGACGCTGGTTATTTGCGCCTGATGACCGCGGTGCCTTATATCCAAAACATGAGCAACCAGGTTCCTGAATGGGCAAGGCAGAATTTCGCAAAAACGGAGAAAAGCGTCCCTGATAAGAAAAAAGGCTTTCAGCTTAAAAATCTGCGGTTTATTAAATGGCCTCTGATGCGGTTATATGATTGGATCTTTAAGATTTACTGGAAGGAAGAATAGCCTTTGCAGGGCGAGCGGAGAAAAATGAAGTTTTTAATTGCGGGTTTAGGGTCCATCGGCAGGCGCCACCTGCGCAACCTGCGCGCGCTCGGGCATGAAGACATCCTGCTCTACCGTACCCACCGAGCCACCTTGCCGGACGCGGAGCTTGAAGGTCTACCTGTCTATACGGAGTTGGACCGCGCGCTTGAAGAAGAGCCTGACGGCGTGATTGTTGCCAACCCGACCGCGCTCCATGTGCCCGTGGCAACGGCTGCCGCGCAAGCTGGCGCCACGCTTTTAATCGAAAAACCCATCTCCGACAGCCTCATTGGGCTCAGCGACCTTAAAACAGCCTTAGCAAAAAGCGGCAAAGCTGCCATGATCGGTTTCCATTTCCGCTTTCATCCGGTGTTGCGGCAGATTAAAACCTTGCTTGAAAGCGAACAGCTCGGCAAACCGCTCTCAGCACGCGCCCATTGGGGTGAATACTTGCCTGGTTGGCACCCCTGGGAAGACTATCGGCTTTCTTATGCTGCCCGGGCTGAGCTTGGCGGCGGTGTGGTGAACACGCTTTCGCATCCTTTGGATTATTTGCGCTGGCTGCTGGGTGAAGTTGTAAACGTGAACGCCCGGATGGGACATTTAAGCGCGCTTGAATTGGATGTGGAAGACTACGCGGAGATCCTCATGGGTTTCGCGAACGGCAGCTCCGCGAGTGTGCATCTGGATTATTTTCAACAGCCTCCGTCGCATACGTTGGAAATTACCTGTGAAAACGGGCGCGTCTGTTGGGATAACGCGGACGGCAAAGCCCAAGTCTACCGAGCGCAAAGTGGTGCCCCAACTCAACTGACGCCTCCGGAGGGTTTTGAGCGCAACCAGATGTTTTTGGAAGAAATGGCGGGCTTTGTGCGCCTATGCCGGGGTGAATCGCTGCCGCACTGTTCTCTCGCGGACGGTATTCGCGTTCAGGAACTGGTGCTGGCAGCCAAGCAGTCTGCCGCGCAAGACGGCGGTTTGGTCTGGCTGTCCTGATGGTAGAATTCAGACGATAATTATTTGAGGAAAGCATGAGCAACATCCTGGACAAATTTGACCTTCACGGCAGAACCGCGCTTATCACGGGCGGGGCTGGGCTTTTGGGTCGGCAGTTTTCGTTAGCCCTGGCTCAGGCAGGCGCGAACGTTTTGGTGGCGGATCTGAACCGGAAAATAGCCGAGTCTTTCTCCTTCAGTTTACGCGAGCAGGGTCTGAGGGCTGAGGGTGTGGCTGTGGACGTGACTAATCCCGATTCCACCCGCGCGATGGTTCAAGCAGCCCGGGAAATATTTGGCGGGTTGGATATCCTGGTCAACAGCGCCGCGCTCGACCCTAAGTTTGACCCGGCAAATCTAAGCTCACAAGGGGCAAACGCCTTCGAAGACTACGCGCTCGACGCCTGGCGGCAGGCGCTGGACGTCAACCTGACCGGCATGTTTCTCGCCTCTCAGGCTGCCGTGCAGCCGATGCTCGCCGCGGGAAGGGGCGTAATCATCAACATCTCCTCAATCTATGGGATTGCTGGCCCGGATCAACGCCTTTACGAACGCCCGGACGGCAGCCGGCAATACAAACCGGTTTATTATTCCGTTACCAAAGCCGGCGTGTTGGGGTTTACCCGCTATCTGGCAGCCTACTATGCCGGCAAGAACATTCGCGTCAACGCGCTGACACCTGGCGGGGTGTTCAATGGGCACGATGAAACCTTCACGGAACAGTATTCCTCCCGCGCCATTTTGGGGCGGATGGCTAACATTGACGAAATAAGCGCCGCGATGCTCTTTTTATGCAGCGACGCCAGCTCCTATATGACCGGCAGTAATCTGGTGGTAGATGGAGGGTGGACGGCATGGTAAGTAAACCTGAGGTTTTGGCGCTCATACCCGCCCGGGGCGGCTCAAAAGGCATCCCTCGCAAAAATCTGCGCGACTTTGCCGGCGCGCCGTTGATCGCTTATAGCATCGCGGCAGCTCTGCAAGCCGAACGGGTGACCCGTGTGATCGTCTCAACTGACGACTCAGAAATCGCTGAAGTTTCCCGCGCCTGGGGCGCGGAAACTCCCTTTATGCGCCCCGCGCAGCTAGCCCAGGACGACACAACTGATTTTCCGGTCTTTGAACACGCTCTGGAATGGCTGCGGGAGAATGAGGGTTATCTCCCCGAGATTGTGATCCAGCTTCGCCCGACTTCGCCGGTCAGACCGATCGGACTGTTGGATGAAGCGGTAAAACTGTTAATTGATCACCCTGAAGGCGATTGTGTCCGTGGTGTGGTGCCTTCGGGTCAGAACCCTTTCAAAATGTGGCGCATAAATGACAATGGTCAGTTAAAGCCGCTGTTGGAAGTCGCGGGAATCAGCGAGCCCTACAACGCCCCCAGGCAGGCGCTGCCTCCGACATTTTGGCAAACAGGGCATATTGATGCTATCCGCACCAGCACGATTTTGCAAAAGCGCAGCCTCACGGGCGATGTGATTTTGCCGATACTGATCGACCCAATTTACACCGTCGATATCGACACGCTCGAAGATCTGAGGAGCTCAGCGAAACTGATCGGCGATCCGCGCCTAAAAGCGGTGGACCCACTCCGCAACCGCCGGTCATTCCCAGGTAAGGTTAGCCACCTCATCATGGATTTTGACGGCGTCCACACTGACGACCAGGTCTATGTTGATCAGGATGGGCGTGAAAGCGTGCGGTGCAGCCGGTCAGACGGTTTTGGAATTGACTTGCTCAAAACAAAGAGCGACATCCAGCCGATCATTCTCTCGCGGGAAACAAACCCGGTGGTCAGCGCGCGCGCTCGCAAACTGGGTATTGAGGTGTTCCAATCCGTCATGGCAAAAGATCAGGCGATCCAGGCGCTGATAATGGTAAGAAACCTCAACCCCGGCGAGCTTGTTTTTATTGGAAATGACCTGAACGACCTGGTTGTGCTGCCAGTTGTGGGATACTTTGTGTGCCCGGCAGACGCGCATCCTCAGGTGCTCAGGCGGGCTGACCTGGTTCTAAACCATTCCGGCGGTCAAGGCGCAATCCGCGAGCTTGTGGAAAGACTGCTTGAAGAACGGCAGGACGAGTAATTCATCTTATAAAGGAAACAAAACGACGATGATTGATATTGAGTTTTACATGAAAGTTGGAGACTTAAAGAAGCGCCTGAGCGCTGGCGAAAAGTTCTCTGAAGCGCAGCTGAAAAGTTTGTTAGAGAGTTACCGCAGTCCGTACCCGGTGGTTTACAACATCGAGACCACCAACGCTTGTAATATGCGCTGCGAAATGTGCCCGCGCACAACGATGATGACCAGACCGGTTGAGACAATGGCTCCGGAGCTTTTTAAACGCGTGATTGATCAGCTTTCACCCTTCAGCACCGGACAGCTGGCTCGCTGGCAGGACTTTGCTGAGGGTTACTATGGCGTCCCCCGGAACGGTATGAGCGAGAATCACTTTTTCCTGTATGTTATTCCGCGGGTGATCGTGCTTCACGGTTATGGCGATCCGCTGCTCGACAAAAACATCCCCACTTACGTTAAGTGGATGACTGAGCGCGGCTTGGAATCTTACTTCTCATGCAACCCCGCCAATATCAACATGGAGCGCACCATCGAAACCTTCGAAAACGGACTGGGCTACGTGAAATATTCGATCGAAAGCGTTGACGACCTGCGCCATAAGAGCGTGCGCGGCGAGGCATCCAACTTCACTCAGGCTTATCGTAACATTCTGAAACTGCTGGACCTGAAAGCCCAGAAGAATTACAAAACCACGATTGTGATCACCATGATCAACCTCAACAAACCCTGGCAGCGCGAAGAGTATCAGAAGTTAGTTGAAGCATTTGAAGGGCTTGACGTCTACGTTTATCTAAAAAGTCAGGATCAAACCTGGTACGAAGATAATAAGCAAACTACAGAGTCGATTCACTGGCAGGAGTTTTGTCAGTTCCCTTGGTCGTCCATGACTGTAAAATCGAACGGGGAATGCGCTCAATGCGTTGAAGATTTTAACAACGAGATTATCCTGGGCGATTCCCGGACCCAGAGCCTGTACGATATTTGGAACGGGCAAGCTTACCAGGACTTCCGAAATGACCATTTCAGCCTTAAACCCGGAATCAAGTGCACTGAGCAGTGCGATATGCACCTGATCGGCAGCTATTTAGCGCAGTAGAGGAACAGATGAGATATACAGTTAAGATCGGTGAAAGACTCGTTGGGGACGGTCAGCCAACTTATATTGTTGGTGAAATTGGCATCAATCATAATGGCGATCTTGAGGTGGCAAAAAGCCTCATGGCGGCGGCAAAAAACGCCGGTATCGACGCGGTAAAATTCCAGAAGCGAACGCCCGAGATTTGCGTGCCCCCGGAGCAACAAGGGCAGATGCGCGATACCCCCTGGGGGTATATCTCCTATTTGGATTATCGCTATAAGGTTGAATTTGATGAAGCCGCGTACGCTGAAATTGACCGCTTTGCCAAGGAGCTTAACCTTGATTGGTTCGCGTCTTCATGGGACATTCCTTCACTTGAGTTTATGGAGAAGTTCAACCCTCCAGCTCACAAAATCCCCTCCGCGCTGTTAACCGACAAAGAATTGCTGCGCGCTCATCGGAAGACCGGGAAACCCTTAATCATATCGACCGGGATGTCCACTATGGATCAGATAAAGGACGCGATTGATGTCGTTGGTGAAGACAACCTGATCTTGTGTCATACCACCAGCTCTTACCCCTGCCCGCCAGACGAATTAAACCTGCGCATGATTCAGACCCTGCGCGAAGAATATCACTGCCCGATCGGCTACTCGGGGCACGAAGTTGGGTTAGTGCCGACGGTGGTCGCTTCGGCGTTGGGGGCTTGCCTGGTGGAGCGCCATATCACCCTTGACCGGGCGATGTGGGGCTCGGATCAAAGCGCTTCGGTAGAGCCGCAAGGCATCGCCACGCTGGTGAAATATATCCGTGTGACCGAAAAGTCACTTGGTGATGGCGTGAAGAAAGTATACGACAGCGAACAATCTTCGCTCAAGAAGCTAAGGCGGGTTAGTCAGTAATATGAAAACCCCCGGGTTTATCAATCGCGTACGCCAGAGGATCAAGCTCGAGCTGACGCATCGCAACACTGATCGCCGCCTAATCGCGTTTTCAGGCGAGATAGCTGCCAGCGCGCCCGAAAGAACTACCGCGCCGGTTATCTTCTTTGACGCTTCAACCCGCCTCACTGGTGTTAGCCTTAACGCGGCTTTTGCCGCTTTGAGTGCCTGGTCGCTGGAGTTGAAAGGCGTGCGCGTGATCCACTTCGTTTGCCAGCAGGGCTTGGCGCCTTGTGTGATGGGGACTAACCGCGCCAATTTGGACCAGGCTCCGCCGTGCAAAAGCTGCATCCGCCAATCGGAGGCGCTTTTTGGACAGTCCGAAAGGGTGATATTTGAGTTTGACGCTGATGCTTTGCCGCTTAGGCTGCTTCAGCCGCTTCGGCTTGAACAGCTCATGAATTTTAGCTACGGCAAAATTCCCCTTGGCAAGCTGGTGCTGCCGGCAATTCGCTGGATCCTGCGCAAACATCACCTACAGGATGACCGGCAAACCCGCGCGCTGTTTAGAAAATACATCCAATCCGCCTACTCACTGGCGCTTCAGTTTGAAACCTTAATCAGTGAGACTCAACCGCAGTCGGTTGTGGTTTTTAACGGCATGATGTACCCCGAAGCGACGGCGCGCTGGGTCGCGCGCGAACACGGCATCCGCGTGATCAGCCATGAGGTAGGCATGCAGCCTTTCAGCGCCTTCTTCACGGAAGGTGACGCCACCGCCTACGATTTGAACATCCCGGACGCGTTCCAGCTCAATGAATCCCAAAATGAGCTCTTGGATGACTATCTCAGCAAGCGATTTAAGGGCGACTTTCGTATGGCTGGGGTGCAGTTCTGGCCAGAAATGAGCCAACTAAGCCCTGAATTTCTGAAAAAGGCGGCTGGCTTTAAGCAAATGGTGCCGATCTTTACGAATGTCATTTTTGATACCAGTCAGCCGCACGCGAATGTGGTCTTTGATGATATGTTTGTCTGGTTGGATTCCTTGCTCGAAACGGTCAAAAACCACCCGGAAACGCTCTTTGTGATCCGCGCACACCCGGATGAAGCCCGCGTGGGGAAAGCCAGCGAAGAATCGGTCGCGGAATGGGCAGAAGCGCGCGGTGTGCGGGCGATTCCTAATCTGCACTTCATCCCTTCCCAAGAGTTTGTGAACTCCTACGATCTGATCCGCATGGCGAAATTCGTGCTGATCTATAACTCCACTATTGGACTGGAGGCTTCCATCCTTGGCGCGGCTGTGCTTTCTGCTGGCAAGGCGCGTTTTACTGCCTCAGACGTTGCCTGGCTGCCTGCAGACCAAACCGCTTATCATGCTAAATTGGAAGACCTGCTGAAAGCGGACGCGGTAAATGTGCCTGATCACTTCCGGAGCAACGCCCGGCGGTTCCTCTATTGGCAGCTCTACCGCTCGTCGCTTAGCTTTGAGGACTTTTTGCAGGCTGACGGTGTTTGGGCTGGGTATGTGAGCCTGAAGGACTTCCCGCGGCAGGCACTTTTGCCGGAAAACTCCAACACCCTGCGGACGATCCATGATGGAATCCTGCGCGGTGGGGATTTTATGCTCAAGGAGGAGTAGTCATGAAACTTGAAAAAATCGTAGCGCTGGTGCCCATGAGGCACGATTCCAAACGCGTTCCCGGCAAAAATTACCGACTGATGTGCGGCAAGCCGCTTTACGCTCACATCATCGAGACCCTTTTAAGCGTAGAGGCGATCAACCAGGTGGTGGTGGACACAGATTCCCCACCGGTGATGGAAGGCTTAGAGCGGGACTATCCGCAGGTAAAGGTGCTGCTGCGCCCGGAGAACCTGCGCGCGGATACGACCCCAACTAACG